>DEUO01000001.1 GCA_002362595.1 Caryophanales bacterium UBA3260 | reverse complement strand
ATAAGTATCTCCAAGTAACTTAATACGTGAATTAATACCTAAAGATATCTTAGTAT
Organism: Caryophanales bacterium UBA3260; assembly: GCA_002362595.1. The sequence continues at coordinate 3,511 of DEUO01000001.1, read as the reverse complement.
TTTCATTATTTAAAGCAAACTCATATGAAGAATTATATTTTAAAGATAATTCTAAAGATGACTTATTATCCATTATTATACTACCATTTAATACTTGTCCTGATGTATTTATAACTACATTACTATCTTTTATATAAGCAAGAACTCCACTACCAAAGTTAAAAGATGTATTAGTTAAACTAATTACAGCATTAGTATTAACTATATTAAACATTGAAGCTGTTCTATAAAAAGGATAATTTTTATCTATATTTAAACTACTATTTATTGTTGAAAATAATTGTGGATTTACTTGTTTATTATCACCATATATTAATATTCCTGTTTCTGAGAATCCTTCAGGTAATCCACCCCCAGCAGCTATAAAAGTCGACTCTTTAAAATATACATTACCTGTATCTTTAAGTATTGCTATATTAGAACTATATGAATTGCCTGTCGATCTATCAACTGTTACTTGACCAGACGCATTTACTATTGGCGAAAGTGCTCCACTAGTTTCAAATAATGTATTAACTATATTAGCATTAGCATCTTTATTAACTATATCTATTGCAGGAGAAGAAACAGACTTCGTATAAACACTAACATGGTTTGCATTTAAAACACCCTTATTTGCTGCTACTAAAGCAGCACTATGATAAGCATTTGTCTTTATATCTGAATCACTTATAGTTGCTTTAGCATTACTACCAGTAACATAAAAACCATTTGATCCAACCCCATTTGTTTCAATATTAGAATTATACATACTTAATTGCGAATTGAATGAAGTAACAATTGCTGAATTAGTACCAATACTTCTTGATTTATCATTATCAGAAGCGTCCCCATTTTTTATAATATCAGCATTTTGTAGTTCAACTGAAGCCCCCTGTACTAATAATAGATTAGAAAAATCATTTTTATTTACTTCAGACAAAATATTTGAAGAAGTACGAGATTCATTAATAATTTCTCTAGCATTTAAATTCATTGTTCTTTTCTCTAAACTTGTTGGTTTACCTTTATCTCTATTTAAATAAGAGTATAAAAATATAACAAACATAGCAACAGTAATTAAGCCGATAAAAATCAAAGAAATTATTTTTTTATTTTCTCTAATATTTTCTACCATTTCTAATACCCCTATTCTCTATTTATTATAACAAATAATTTATAAAAACACACTATAAAGTGTGTTTTAATTTCAAATAACTTTCTTCATCTCTATATAAATCTATATGATCATTATCTGATACAGTATAACAATAATCCCTAATATCTAATACTCTTATAGCTTCTCTTGGTAATATTAATCTTCTAGATTTATCAACTACTTCATAAGGATAACATAATATACCACAAATATATCTCTTATATTGTAAACTTTTCTTATAATCTATAACTCCATTTCTATGTAATTCATCTATCTTTCTTAACAATTCACTTAACTTTTCATCTAAGACTTTTTCATAATATAAGGAAAGTTTTGTACGATACATATCATGCATAAAAGCTATTTTAGTATCAGGAACAATTCCCATATCTTTAGGTAATATAATTCTTCTTTTATTATCTACTTTTAATTTATTAGTAACTATATCCATAAAAAACTCCCCTTTAGGGAGTATATTTTATCTTTATTTCTAAGTTATGTCAAAATTACTTTATTCTATTTATTATATTTTTATGTTCATTACTACCAAGATAACTTTTATCATATCTTTTTTTATTCATTTCTTTTTTTAATTTTAATATTTTAGTAACTGATTTATTTATTAAAGTTTCATCTATTCTACCATCTAATACAGCTTGTTTTATTATTTGTACTGCATTAGTTGGATTATCTGGAGCGAGTAATATATCAACTCCAGCATTAATTGCCATTACTAAGTATTCTTGAGGTGTATAGTAATTAGTTATTCCTTTCATAGCTAAAGAGTCTGTTATAACAATTCCATTAAATCCCATTTTATCTTTTAAGTATCCATTAATTAGTTTATTAGATAAAGAAGCAGGAATCCCTTCTTGTTCCGTTAATGCAGGAACATCTAAATGACTAACCATTATAACTTTAGCCCCATTATTAATTGCATTTTCAAATGGTTTTAATTCGTTATTTTCTAATTCTTCAATACTTTTAGTAATCTTCGGTAATAAAAAATGTGAATCTCCTGCATCGCCTCCTGCTGTATCTCCATGTCCAGGAAAATGCTTATAAACAGGAATAACCCCAGTAGAAGATAAGCCATTAGCAACAGCAATACCCATTTTAGTCACAACATCAGCATTAGTGCCAAAAGATCTATTGCCAATAACAGTATTACTAGCATTTGACCATATATCCAAATCAGGAGCAAAATCCATATTAAAACCAAATACCCCAAGCTCTTCACCTATTACTCTTCCAACATCGTAAGCAAGTGCACTATCATTAGTCTTACCTAATTCATACATTGCGGGAATTTTTGTAACAGACATATCACTTAACTTAGATATTCTCTGTACTCTTCCACCTTCTTGATCTATTGACCAAATTAAAGGTATATCACTTAAAGAATTAATATCATTCATATACTTAGTAAGTTGACTATAACTAGCTATATTATCACCAAAGACAATAATACCACCTGGTTTTACACTAGATATCTCTTTTTTAAAATTATTATTTAAACTAGTACCTTTCCCACTAGCTGACACAATAATCATTTGTCCTATCTTTTCTTCTAATGTCATATCTTCAACACTTATTTCCTTCTTTGGTATCTCATTATTAGGTTTATCTATTATTTCTTCCTTATTATCCCCTTTATTATCTTCATCTTTAGGTAAAACAACCTTCTTAATTATAATATCATTATCAACCTCAAATATTACTAACTTACCATCAATATATGTATAATTATCTGGATTTATTAAAATAACATCATTCTGTACTATTTCTAACGCTTCTGGTACATCATCTTTAAAATCTATAACTAAGTTTCTTCCTTTAATACCTTCTAAAGGTAATCCAGTACTAAGCATATCTTCATATTTAATATTATAAAAAGTATTAAAACTAACATTTAAATTAATATCATAATTAATATTATCTTCTTTATAACCTAAATCTTTATATCTTATAGTAATTTCAAATTCCTTTAATGCGCCCCAATTACATTTATTAGAATCCTTATCATCACATATCTTACTACCAATATCATAATTATTTATTTCGTATTCTAAATTATCAGGTAACCCGCTAATATCAGAAATAGCATAACTAGTATCTTGTAATACTATTACTTCTGTTTTATATACAAGAAAAGAATCTTTATTAGGTAAAGACAACCCCATTTCTATTACATTACTATTATTTCTTTCATATTTAGCATCTGCTCCATTACTAACACTATAATTATAAAAATTATTAATTTTAACATTATCTTCTAATTTAATAGAATCTTTTACTCCATCTATAGATTTATCATTTGAAATACAAGCAAAACCTACACTTAAAAATAGTATTATAAGATACTAGTTATGC
>DEUO01000064.1:3645-6725 GCA_002362595.1 Caryophanales bacterium UBA3260 | reverse complement strand
TGAGGTAGTAACAATAAAAGTAATAGTTGATACAGAACCAAGAGTTAGTTATATTAGTAAATCTTTAAATAGAATGGTATTTAAAGTTAGAACAGATGACTATATAATAAATGTTACAATATTTAATAGATCATTTTATAAGAATAATTTAAAATTAGGGAGAATGATAAATTTAATAGGTAAATATAGCAGGAAAAATAATACTTTTATAGCTAGTGATATTAAGTTTGAAGTAATAAATGATTATAAGATAGAACCTGTATATCATTTAGTTAATGGAGTTAAGAATAAAGGACTTACTAAGTTAATTAAAGAATGTTTTAATATGAGAGTAGATATGGAAGACTATGTACCATATTATTTGAAGAATAAATATGAATTTATGGATAAATTAGAAGCATCATATAACATGCATTTTCCTTCTAATACTAATATTTTAAAGAAAGCTAGATTAAGAACTATATATGAAGAATTTTTTATCTTTATGTTTAAGATGAATTATTTAAAGTATAAATATGATATGGATAATAGAGGATTAAGAAGAGAAGTATTAAAAAGCAAAGTAGATGAGTTTATAAATAAGTTACCTTTTAAGTTAACTATAGATCAAGAGAATGCTGTTACTGATATATATAATGATTTAGTTAATTCTAAAAGAATGAATAGATTAGTACTAGGCGATGTTGGTAGTGGTAAAACTTGTGTAGCTGTTATCGGTTTATATATTAATTATTTATCAGGATATCAGGGAGCTTTAATGGCTCCAACAGAGATACTTGCAAGGCAGCATTATGATAGTTTAATGGAGATACTTAAAGATACTAATATTAAAGTAGGATTATTAGTAGGTAGTTTAAAGAAAAGCGAAAAAAATAAAGTATGTGAGCAATTAGAAAAAGGTGAAATTGATATTTTAATTGGAACTCATGCATTGATATCAGATAATGTAAAATTTAATAATTTAGGTATGGTTGTTACTGATGAACAACATCGTTTTGGAGTTAATCAGAGAAGTAATTTACAGAATAAAGGAATAATGAGTGATGTACTTTATTTAAGTGCTACTCCTATTCCTAGAACATATGCGCTTACAATATATGGGGATATGGATACATCTGTAATAAAGACTAAACCTAATGGTAGAAAAGAAATAATTACCAAAGTATTTAAAGAGAAGGATTTAAAAGATGTTTTATTTAAAATGGTAGAAGAAATAAAGTTAGGACATCAAATTTATGTAGTGGCTCCTTTAATAGAAGATACAGAAGAAGAATCTAACTTAAATGATGTGAAGAAATTAAAAGAGAAGTTTAATATAGCTTTTAATAATAAGATAAGAGTAGAAATATTACATGGTAAGATGAAGAATCAAGAAAAAGATGCAGTAATGGAAGAATTTAAAAATGGTGATATAAAAGTTTTAATTAGTACAACTGTTATAGAAGTAGGTGTTGATGTTAAGAATTCAACGATGATGGTAATATTTAACGCTGAAAGGTTTGGTTTAGCTACACTTCATCAGTTACGTGGAAGAGTAGGAAGAAATAGTTATCAATCTTATTGTTATTTAATAAGTAATTTAGATGTTGAAAGACTTAAAGTAATGGAAGAAAGTAATGATGGCTTTTATATTAGTGAGAAGGATTTTGAATTACGTGGTGAAGGAGATTTGTTTGGAACAAGGCAAAGTGGAGATATGGTGTTTAAAGTGGGGGATATTAGAAGAGATTTTAAAATACTTAGTCAATGTAAGACAGATGCTGGTATTTTTATAAACGACAATATTGATAATAATTTTAGGGAATATCCACAGTTTAGGAATATAATTGAGAAGTTAGAGTTTATTGATTAACTTAAAATTGACTTATTATAGTTATTTGGATAAAATAATACTTGTTGGGGGAGAAATAAAAATGTTAAAAATAAATGAAAATGCCATAAGAAATTTAAAAAAGAAAGGTAAATATGTATTAGTAGCTGGATTAGTAGGATTTTCTTTACTATTATCTGGTTGTGGTGAAAGAGAGATTAGTACTAATTCAGGTGCTGAATATGATATTATAGATACAACCAGTGATGAAGCATTAGAAAAGGGTATTCAACAAATTAAAGAAATACCAGGTACTAATATTAAATTAGTTATTGATTATAAATGTGATTTAAATGAAGGAGAAAGATGGACAGTTACTTCAGATAAAGATTTAACTATGGAAATTAGAACTGATGGATGTCCTTCTGATGTACATATATATATTGATAATGTTCATACTGATACAACAATATGTTCTTATTATCCAGTTATAGATGGTATTACACAGGATACAATGGATGATAGAATACATAATTCTTTAATGGTAGGGTTTCCTATATCTGATGATAATCCTTATATAGGAACTAATAAGATAGAAGGACAAAATGATACGTTTATTCAAGGATTTATTCATGGATATAATGGATATCAAAGTGGATCTGTAGAGGAGAAGAGATTCTTGGAATCTGATTATTTAAATATGGGGGTTAATGCTAATAAAATAGGTAGTGTTATTGATTTGATAATTGTAGATGGAGATAAAACAAGTTGCGTTAGTGTTGATTCTGAAGTACAAGTATCTGTATGGCCATTTATTATGAGACAAGATAGTAAAGGTTCATTTACATATAGATATTATTATTTTGATGAGGGTACTGGTAAGATGACTTATAAAGATTTATCAGAAGATGAATATTTATTACAAACAGAAGTTTATAATCAAAGAAAAGTAAAAGAAAAATAGAAATATAAAAAAGTATATATGGGCAATATATACTTTTTTTTGGAATAAAAAAGTGAGAGCACATTAATCGTGCTCTCTTCAGGGGGCTATTAAATTTTGGTTTATTTGATTTTAATACCCTCCTTTTTTCTTATATTTTGTTTGTTTTTTACCAATTTCGATTAAAGCAGATTAATATGTATTTTAAAGTTTTAAAAATGTTGTTAGGTAAATGTTAGGTAAAAAAATATTATTCTATACAGCTAATTACTTTTATCATAATATAAATTAAAGATTAAAAATCTTATTTTTATAAATTGTCCAGTA
>DEUO01000064.1:626-3454 GCA_002362595.1 Caryophanales bacterium UBA3260 | reverse complement strand
TTTTTATAAATTGTCCAGTATTCTCTGATTTTAATATTACTTCAATTTCATTTTTATTAATTTCGCTTTGACTATGGTAATTTTTAAGTTCTTTTATATTATTAACTATTACACTAATAACATTAAAGAAATTTATATTATTTTTATTAAACAATATAATTGCCAGTTTTGAATCCTTCCAAGTAGTATAACCCAATAACTGATTTACTGTGCTTTGCAATATATTTTTGCCTTTCCAAATTTTGCACTCTGCCACAAAGGCTGCTCTATTTTTGTACTCTATGCAAATATCTGTTTTGCCTTTATTTCTAAATGATTCTCCTTGAACTTCTCCTTCATAATCTACATTTAACTGTGAAACTATAACATTTCTTAATTCTTCTTCCTTCAGCTTTGCATAAGTAGAAGGCACTCTTTCCATAGAACTTCCTATATGTCTAATTCTCCTTAAAATTTCTTTATAATCTTCATCTGGAATATAATATTCATCTTCTCTGATGACTTTAGTAGTTAATGGTTTATTTTTCTTTATTATTTTTATTGGTTGTAAATTAGGTGCATCATAGCTTTTGTTTAGTGGAACTGCCATTTTTTTACTAAACTCATATAGTACTGATATTCTTTTCCTTTTTTCAGTAATTTTTTTATCTAATTTTCCTTTTATCTCACTATTAAACGTATTTATATCATCATTTATATGATGAATTATTTCTTTAAATTTATTAAGATCTCCATTGTATTGAGATAAAACGGATTCCATCATCTTTTCTGTATCTTCACCATAAGGAACGTCATAGTAAAAAGTTATTTTACTTCCAACGATTTCTACATTATGAGGTTGCCACAATAATGTTGTAGTTGCTCTATATCGTAGTAGTTCATAACTTCCTTCAAATCTATGTGTAAAAGTACAATGAAAACCTTTAATTTTATCAAGCCTATGTCCAAAATCTTCATGATAAAATGGATTATCAATTTCTTTTTCAAACACATTTCTTTCATCTTCTAATTCAGAAGTCAACTCAATTAATGAATATGATTTTTTACTTAATAAATCTTCTATAATTAAATCATTATCATTAGCCATTATAATGTCATTAGAATAATTTTCTATGTCTTGATAATATTCCAATTCTTTTTGTTTAAAAATATCTGTTATATAGGTTCTTGAATTAATTTCCATAGTTACCTCCATTTTAAATAAAATTAATAATCACTTAATGCACTTAATAGACTTGTTTTATACTCGTTAGTGTATTTTTTCATATCTTCAAATACATTATTTGAAATACATTGATCAATAAACTCTTGAGTAGTATAGCATTTAGCATTAAAACTGCCTTTTCTATGTTCCTTTATATAGTCGATAATTAATGCGTTAAAAAATTTATAGGTATCTTCGTGCACGTATGGTGCAACTAATGACATATATTTTTCTTCCCATTCTTGCTTAGAAATATGTCTAAATAAATTAGCAGTTTCATTATTTAATTGTTGAGTTTTATTTCTAATTAATGTTACTTCCAATAACCAATATACTCCATTTCCAATAACTTCTATATCACCACAATTTCCTGGAGCATGTGAAATAGGCATACCATATGAATCAGTTTTGTAATTTGGCTGTACAGAATATGAATTTCCATAAATCAAATATAAAAGAATAGATAAATAAAATTCAAATTGCAATGGATAATCTATATATTTAAACTCCAAATTTTTTCCTCGTACTCCTATATTTGAAATACATTCAATAACTGATTCTATATTTAACTTATAATCATTTACAATTTTCTTTAATACAATATTGTAATCTATAATTTCTACTCCAGTATTTCTAGTGATTTTTATTAATTTCATTTCTTCATTAGAAACTATATTAATTTTATTAAAGTATTCTATATCAATATTTTTTTCATTTTCAGTGAATATATCATCTGATTTCAAAAAATAATCTACAAACTTCTTCCTATCATTATTTAATTCAATTAATAAAATTCCATTGTTAACTATATTTACAAATCCTGTAATTCTTAGCATTCTTAGTACAGTATCTGGATAATCTCGCATAACCGTACCAAATTTATTTTGTTTACCATATGTTTCATTAAGATAATCATAAACTTCATTTTCATTTGAAAAACTATTATTTTCAATTATATCTAAAAAAGCATTAACATTGTCTTCTTTACTAAATAAAGAAATAACAAATTGATTATAACTCAACTTTTTTTGTTTTCTTTCTAGTGTTCTTAAAACTTTTATTATAAATTTAAAATAATTGTAATCGTTGCTAACATTTTTATAAGGAGATTTCCAATTATATTTCATTGCTTGAAGTGAAAATGCCTCTTGTGAATCTATCTCGTTATTAATTAATTTTTTTGCAACATCTCCAATAATTAATTTTTTATTGTATCGAGAATAAATGAACCCAAATTCTGACAAAGTTCTCATATATGTCCAAAATCTTGATTGATAGCCTTTTGGAAAGCCACCATCACTATTTCTTGTTTTATTAATATCTATTACTTTGTTTTCTATTTCTTCTTTTGTGTGTAAATTTTTAATATTAAATTCATCACTTTTTACCAGTCCATTTATATACATATCACAAACAATTTCTAATAAGTTTTTATCATTTAATAATATTCCATCATATGATTTTATTAATTGTAATACATCTTTTAATCTTTCTGGATTTCTCATAGCAGTATCAAAATTTAATTGCTTATATTCTGGTTTTCTTTTAGTTCTTGCTCTTGTCATAATTAGTTACAAATACCTCCTTAGAATCATTTTTTATACTATTATCATTAAAACTAATA
>DEUO01000064.1:0-378 GCA_002362595.1 Caryophanales bacterium UBA3260 | reverse complement strand
ATACTATTATCATTAAAACTAATATAATTACTTGTTAATTCATATACATTATATTTTCTTGACCATTTTTCAAGTAAAACATTTTTCTTGCCTTTGTGATATACCAAATTTGTCAAGCCAAACTTAATTCCTTTTTCATTTAATTTATCTAATAAATAATATAATTCTTTTTCATCTTTTTCATCCCATAGTTTATTGTACTCGCTTTGACTTATTAAATATGGTGGATCAAGCAATATATAATCATTTGTTTTATAATTTATACTTTTTATAAATTCTTTATAATCCATATTAAAATACTTAATTTTTATTTTTTTTATGTAGTCAAAATAATAATTTAAAGAATTATATACATTACTATTAAAATCCACATTCCCA
>DEUO01000054.1 GCA_002362595.1 Caryophanales bacterium UBA3260 | reverse complement strand
GAAGCTTTGCATGAGTATTTAAGTGTATTAAATAATAGAGAGAAAGATATAATTATTAAAAGATATGGTTTATATAATAGTGATATATATACGCAGAAAGAATTAGCTTCTAAGTTAAAGATATCTAGGAGTTATGTTTCAAGGATAGAAAAAAGAGCTTTATCTAAGCTCTATAAAGAATTTTATAAAAGTAATAAAAATAAGGTTATATGATTATAACCTTATTTACGTAGTCTAGTAAAGAGAACTATTAAAGGAAATATTTCTAAACGACCTAGTAACATACCAATACTTAGAACTATTTTGGATAAAGGACTAAATAAGGCAAAGTTAGATATGTCAAAGCATAAACCAACATTAGCGAATGTTGTGAATACCGCATTTATTGTTTGTTCTAGAGTTAGGCCTATACTATCGAAGCTTACGATAAACATTATAAGAATTATTAAGGCACCATATAAGAACATAAAGGTTTTAGTACTTTTGATAGTTGACTCATCTAAGACTTTTCCTTCAAAGCTGATTGTTCTTATACTACTTGGATGAACGACTTTTAAGATATCTCTTTTAATAGTTTTTAAGATAATTAGAAGTCTTGATATTTTAAAACCACCACAGGTACTACCAGCACAAGCACTTATAAGCATTAAGAGTAATATAATAATACGACAAGATGTTGGATAGATGTTTATGTTACCAATACTATAACCGGTACTAGTCATGATAGATGAAATGTGGAAGGATGTTTCTAGTATTGCTTCGCTTATGTTAGAGAACATATGATATGTGTTTAGTAATATAACTATAATAGATGATATGAAGATAATAATATATGTTTTAAGTTCCTCACTTTTTAATGCTGATTTTAAATCTTTCATGATAATCAAGAAATATATATTAAAGTTTACCCCAAATAAGAACATAAAGATTGTTACTACCCATTTATTAAATATTGAGTATGTAGCTAAACTAGAATTTAGAACGGAGAATCCTCCTGTACCAGCTGTTCCAAAGGAGATTAGAAGGCTATCAAAAATACCTAGTCCACCTATTATTAAGAGAAGAAATTCTAATAAAGTTAAGCCGATATAGATAGAATATAAATAGAATAAAGTTTTTTTAATACTAGGAACTAATTTAGCAACACTAGGTCCAGGCATTTCGGCTTTTAAGACGTGCATAGATTTATCGTTTTTAGATAAAGGAACGATAGCCATAACGAAAGCTAGTACTCCCATCCCACCGATAAAATGCATAAAGCTACGCCAGAAAAGAATACTCTTTGGTAAATGTTCAACATCTTCAAAGATAGTAGCGCCCGTTGTAGTAAGACCTGATACGGCTTCGAAGAAAGATGATGCAAAGTCTAGTTTACAACTAATAATAAATGGAATAGAACCAATAATACTTATTAGAATCCAAGATAAAGCAACAATGATAAAACCATCTTTAGCATATAGATTTTTGTTTTCTACTTTTAAAGAATTAAAGATAAAGCCTAATAATAAACTAATTATAGCGGGAATAATAAATGGTATTATATTTTCTTTATATAACAAAGATACAATAATAGGAAATATTAAAAGAATAGAAGAACCAATTAATACTTTACCTACATATTTATAAACTAATTTATTTTTCATACTCTACTCCAATATATCATTAATATCTTTAATATTTGATTTACTATTAACAACTAATATTGTATCTTTTTCTTCGATTATATCATTACCATTTGGATAGATAATATTTCTTCCACGATAAATAGCAATAACTAGAATACCATCTTTTAGTTTGATATTTTTAAGTTTAGTATTAAGTTTAGCAAAATCGTTTTTTACATTAAACTCTAATATTTCGAAATTATCATCATCGAATTTAAATATTGATTCACAACTACTTGCTTCACTATTTTGCATTGCTCTAACATATCTAACTATTTGATTAGTTGCTATTTTATGAGGAGTTATAACAGTATCAATATTAGCTTTTTCAGTTATTTTGTCTAGATTAATATGATTAACTTTAGTAATTATTTTAGGAACATTTTGTAAGGAGGCAAACATAGAATAAACAATGTTTTCTTCATCGATACTTGTTAGTGCAACAAAGGCATCACATTTTTCTATTCCTTCTTCAAATAAGATATTTTGATCTGATACATCGCCATTTATTACTAATACTTTAGGTAATACTTCACTTAATAGTTTACATCTTTCTTCACTTATTTCGATTATTTTAACTTCCATACCAATATCTAGAAGTAATTTGGATAAGTATATTGCTGTATTTGAACCGCCACTAATAATTACTCTCTTTGTTTTAGATGTAATTAAGTTAGAGAACTTAAGGAAGTTATGAACATCTCCTCTTTTACCTGTTATATGTAATTTATCATTTAATTGTAGCTTTACGTTTCCCTTAGGTATTATTGTTTCTCCATTTCTTTCAATAGCACAAATTATAATATGACTATTTAATTTACGGAGAAGTTCGTTGATAGTTAAGCCTTCTAATTTAGTATTTTCTTTTACTTTAAGAGAAATCATTCTGATACGCCCTTTAAAGAAAGTCGTTGCATCTAGAGCGCTTGGAGTATTTAATACATTAGCAATATGATTAGCGGTTAGTGCCTCAGGATTTATAGCCATAGAAAGTCCTAATTTTTCTTTAAGTATATCTATAGAGTTTGCATATTCAGGATTACGGATACGTGCTATAGTATGTGTTACTCCTAAGGTTTTACCAAGTAAACAACACATAACATTTTGTTCATCACTAGCCATAACACTAATTAAAAGATCGGATTCACGAATACCAGCTTCTTCTAGGGTTGCTGAATCTAGTCCATTACCATTTATATAATTTAAATCTTCATTATTTATTACATCTTGACATGATGAAAAATCAGTATCAATTAAAGTTACTTCATTGTTATCTTTTACTAAGCTTTTAGCTAAGTACTCACCAAGTTTGCCTACGCCAACAATTATTATTTTCATATCTTACTCACCTCGTACTCATATAATTGTAGCAAATTAAAAAAATATTACAAGATATATTATTATTAGATTTTTATTTTACGAATATTCATTAATCATGAAGATAAATATGTGGTATAATAGTTAGGAATTGGGGATGAATTTATGATAGTTTTAAGAAATGAGGATGAAATAAATAAATTAAGAGAAGCTGGAAGAATTGTTGGATTAACTCATAAATATATGCAACAATTTATTAAACCTGGTATAAGTACTAAAGAATTAGATATTTTAGCTAAGAAGTTTATTGAAAGTAAAGGATGTACTTGTTCTTTTGAAGGACTTTATGGTTTTCCAGGAAGTATTTGTATAAGCATTAATAATGAAGTTGTACATGGTATTCCTGGTCATAGAAAGTTAAAAAATGGAGATATTGTCAAGTTAGATATTGGTGCTTGCTATCAAGGTTACCATGGGGATTCAGCTTGGAGCTATATTGTTGGGGATGGAAAAGAAAAAGATATTAAGTTACTTAAAAGAACTGAAGAATCGTTAATGGCAGGATTAGATGTAATACATGATGGATGTACAGTTGGTGATATTGGTCATGCAGTTGAAAAGGTTGCACATAAATATAATTTAGGAGTTGTAAGGGAATTAGTTGGTCATGGGGTTGGAGATAAAGTTCATTTAGAACCAGATGTACCTAATTACGGAAAAGAACATAAGGGGCCAGTGCTTCATGCTGGTAATGTAATTGCTGTTGAACCGATGCTTAATTTAGGTAGCCGTGATATATATATGCTTGATGATAACTGGACAATATGTACTGATGATGATTCTAATAGTGCGCATTTTGAACATACTGTATTAGTTACAAAAGATGGATATGAAATATTAACGAGACGTGATGTAGAACTAGGTCCAGAAGATATAGTTAATAATTAGAAACAGGAGTTATCTGAAGTTGTAAGATAAAAGTG
>DEUO01000160.1 GCA_002362595.1 Caryophanales bacterium UBA3260 | reverse complement strand
TATGAAAAAATATAATATTGCCAATTCCTTTTACTCCTTTTATATTATCAGCTTTATCACCAACTAAAGATTTAAATATTATATATTTATCTGATGTAACATTATATTTTTTCATAACTTCTTCTTTATTATATAATATACTTTTCTTACCTCTAGGGACATATAAAAATACATTATCATCAACTAACTGTATAAAATCCGTATCTGTTGATACTATTATATATTGATATTCATTTATATAATTTGAAACTATCGAAGCAATAAAATCATCTGCTTCATTATTTTCTACTTCTTTAAAAGCAATATTTAAATACTTTAATGATTTTTTTATTAAAGATAGCTGTGAAAAAGGGTTCTCTTCTTCTGGAATACTACTATAATCGACTCTATTACTTTTATATTCTTTATCTATTACTAAATTGCTATTTTTACTTGTCTCACTATCAAAAATAACATATAAAGAATAAGGTTTAAATTCATTAACTATTTTTTTTATACTTCCAATAAAACCTATCAAACTTCTAATATCTTTTCCTTTAGAATTTCTAATTGGTGCAGGTATTCCGTAAAACATTCTAAATAATAAATTATGCCCATCAATTAAAATAACTTTTTTCATAAACTATCACTCCTTTAAAAAAGAGATAGGTATGATTAGATCATACCTATCTCTAGGGCCAGTCCACACGACCGAAAAATTAAATTGTAAGCTTTAATAACTAAAGCGTAGAATTCGACGGCACACATTTACGACTACACTCAACATGCGATTATTGAATGTTCCATTTTTTATTTTATACAAGCTTCCTTGCCATAGCCATCATAACACAAAAACGACTTTTTAACAAGTCGTTTTTTATTGCTACTCAAAGTGTTCGAGTTTGCTATCAATCTGGTGCCGATTGGCAGAATTGAACTGCCCTTGGATGCTTACCATGCATCTGTAATACCACTATACTAAATCGGCTTAACACCACCATTATACAAAAAAAGTTATTGTTCTTCAACACTAACTTCTCTCTCTTTATAAGCTTCATAACTAATAGTATCACAAGTTAAATTATCATCATTTTTTATTGTTCCTTCTGGGCAAGAAAATTCTGGCGTCTTTTGATCTGGAAAATCACAATTATGAGTTTGTTCATTTAAAGTTCCCATTGGACATCTATAAGCTAGCAAACGATATCTAACTTCGCGACATTCGCCATTAATTGATGTATAAGAAGAATCACACCTACCATGTTCATTCTTAGGATAAGCTTGATCACTAATACATTTTCCACTACTAAGTGTAAAACCAGGATCACAAGTCATATATCGCTCGGCAATTACAGATACAACACGTTCACAATATTTTGAATCTGGATTTAGTGGAAAGCCATCAGGACAACTAACCTCTGCTGGAGTAGAAGTAACTACTTTACACTTACCATTTTCTGGAACACCATTTTCACAATATTGTTCTAAAGTAACATTAATAACCTTCTCCTTACCACAACCAGTAATAAAAACAATACAACATAATAGTATAATAACTTTCTTCATATTTATATCTCCCTATAATAATAGTATAATTTTTAAGTTTAAAAAGCAAACATAAGATATCTATCTATACATTTATTTTATACCATAAAAAAAACTACTAAAAGTAGTTAATAAACTATTCTTCAGTAGCGTCTTCTTGCATTGCGATTACTTCTTTACCTTTATAATAACCACACTTCATACATGCACGATGAGGTTGGATAGTTGCACCACATTTTGGACAAGTAGTTAAAGTTCCAACTTCTTTTTTTAAGTGAGTACGACGCATTCTTTTTTTAGTTTTACTTGTTCTTCTAAAAGGAACTGCCATGATATCACTCCTTCCCTTCTTTTTCAAGTAGCTCTATTAAAGGAGCTAATCTTGGATCTAACTTTTTTCTTTCTTCATCTACTAGTTCCCAACCTTCACCAGACATACTAATATTAGTATTAGATTCTTTATGGAAAGCAATTGGAACCTCTAGTACAATATTTTGCCACAAAATATCCATAATATCAAGTGTTTTTACCGCATTTTTAGTAATTTCTTGAGCATTTTCACTCAAAACTTCAGATATTTCGATACTAAATGGATAATCTACGGGTTCTAAATCAATCGAATCTAATAAAACGAAAGAACCACTAACTTGACAATCAAAAACTATTTCGTTAGTAATACTATAATAAGCGCGTCCTTTAACATGAACGTTATCTAATCTTTCTATTGGTGTATTCTTAATATATTCCTCACCAAAAGAAACAACATCATCAATAACAATTCCTTTTTCATCAACGCGCGCTAAATCGATATACATATTATCACCCACTAGCCACACCATTATATCAACTTTTCTTGAATAATACAACTTATTATAATAAAATTAGAAATATAAGGAAGTGATTAAAATGAATATAATTGGTATAATTGCTGAATATAATCCTTTTCACAATGGCCATCTATATCATCTTCAAAAAATAAAAGAAAGATATCCTGATTCATTAATCATCTTAGTTCTTAATGGTTATTTTACAGAACGTGGTACCATATCTGTTTTAAGCAAAGAAGATAAAGTAAAAATAGCTTTAGATAATAATATTGATATAATCTTAGAACTACCTTTTGTTTATGGTACTCAATCAAGTGATATCTTTGCATATACAAGTGTAAAAATACTTAATGAATTCAAAATAGATCATCTAATATTTGGTAGTGAATCAAATAATCTTAATCTCCTTAAAAAAGTCGTCGATATCCAACTAAATGATAAAACGTATGATGATAAAGTAAAAGAATACTTAAACGCCGGTAATAACTATCCTACAGCAATGAAAAAAGCTCTTAATATTGAAGAAGATATCTCCTCCCCTAATGACCTACTAGGTATTTCTTACATAAAAGCTATTGCTAAAATAAACAATAATATTATTCCTGAAACGATAAAAAGAACAAGTAATTATCATGATATAGAATCAACTGATAATATAATAAGTGCTACTAATATAAGAGAAAAAATGTATAATGGAGAAGATATAACTAAATATCTCCCATCACCAGTAATTCCTTTACTTCACAATATAAACAATGATAAACTATTTAACTTACTTAAATTTAAAATACTTACAGATAAAGATTTAAGTATCTATTTAGATGTAGATGAAGGAATAGAATATCGTCTTTTAAAA
>DEUO01000093.1:409-6329 GCA_002362595.1 Caryophanales bacterium UBA3260 | reverse complement strand
CATTAAGATTATATTATTATTCTATTATCTAATGTTATAAATATTGAAACCTTATCTCCTATATTTATAGAAAAACTATTAGAAGCATTAAAAAACTCTATATTAATATCTAGTATAGTTTCACTTATTTCTATAATTATTTCATATATTGTATCTTTACTTATTGTTAAATATCATTCTAAGAATAAAAATATAATCTTAATGTTTTTAACTCTACCAATGTTAGTTCCAACATTTACTCATGCTCTTGGTTTTATTTCTGTATGGGGAAGAAATGGTATAGTTAATAATATTTTTAATAGTAATATAAATATTTATGGTTTTAATGGTATTATACTATGTTTAATATGCTACGTATTACCTATTTCTCTTATTATGTTTGTTGATTTATTATCATCTGAAAATCCAAATCCTTATAGAGTAGCAGAAACTTTAGGAATTCCTAAATATTCTCAATTTATTAATATAAAATTACCATATATCTTAAAACCAACTCTATTTATTATGTTCACAATATTTACAATGTCAATTACTGATTATGGTATTCCAATGATGATAGGCGGAAATACAGTTACATTAACTACCATGGTATATGAACAAATAGTAGGAAGACTCAACTTCGCTAATGGCTCATTAATAGGTTTATTACTATTAATACCATCCTTTATTATGTTTATTTTAGGTATACTAGTAAAAAAACAAAATAGTTTTAAATATAAAATAGAAGAAGAACAATCAAGTAATCTTTTCTTAAAAATATTATCATCATTAATATTCATAATTATATTTGTATTCATCTCATTTCCTTTAATTAGTTGTACTTTTATCTCTTTTATAAAAAGATTCCCCTTAGATTTATCTTTTACTATAACTCATGCATTACGAGTTATAAAAGAAGGATATTTAAAGTATTTACTAAATTCAATAATTATTTCCTTTTGTTCTGCATTAATAGGAATAATCTTATCATTTATAATGAGTTATATTGTTACTAGAATAAAAGATAAAAAACTATATAAATATATCCATTTATTAGCAATATTTACCTCATCAGTACCAGGGATAGTTCTTGCTGTAGCATACATGCTAGCATTTAATAATTCTATCTTCTATACAACAATTATTATCTTAATCATAATAAATACGATTCATTATATGGGAAATGCTTATTTAATATTATTTAATAAATTAAGTGATATTGATAATAAAATAGAAGATACTGCATCTACCTTAGGAATACCAAAAAAGAATATAATTATAGATGTAATTATTCCTCAAATATTACCCTCTATAATTGAAGGCTTTATTTATATCTTTGTAAACACAATGGCATCAGTAACAACTATGTTATTCCTATCAACAGCATTTACCAAGCCATTATCATTAGTAATTGTTGAGCTAGAAGCACATAATCATATTGAAATGGCGTCATTTGTATCCCTTATAATATTACTTACTAATATCATCGCAAAAATATTAGTAATATTATTAAGTAAAAAAGTAAAAAGATATGAAACCAAAAACATTTAAAAAAAGAATAATTATTTAATTGTTAAGAAAATTACAAAATAGTATAATATTTTATATGATAAAACATTAAAGGAGAATAAATATGTCTAATAAATATCTTAAAGTAATGTTTGGCGATAAATCTGGTGCATCAAACTTTAAATATAAAATAAATGAAGTAAATATAGCAGAAAATTGGAATCCTAAAGAAACAGACCCACAAAAAATGGGTGGATTTAATTATAGTACAGATAATAAAATACTAAGATGGTTAGTAAGAGGAGATACTTTATATGATGTAAAAATTCCTATTGGAGCAGAAATAAAAGAATGTAAATCAGAATCATGTCCACATGGAGTATTTAGAACTAATAAAATAATTCTTACTAATCCTCGCCCAGTTACTGATGAGATTGCTATGAAACTATATAAAAAATCTGAACTACCAGAAAAGTCTTATTATAAAGCAATGGCAGGATGTGCGATAAGAGGGTATATAAATACTGCTAATAAAATATTTGAAGATAAAATAAATGAAAATAATATCGCATTAGCTATATCTGAATATGAAGATTTTTGTAAACAAGATGATGAATCTTTTGATGAAAATAAACACTTAAATAAAACCGCAAAAATAATTTACGAAAAACTAAAAAATTATCTATAGATGAAATAATAATATCGTGTTATATTATAAATATATAAAAGGAGTAATAAATATGGAAGAAATAAAAATACATAACGTATATCGTCATTTTAAAGGAATATATTGCATAGTAGAAGGAATAGGTTATCATTCAGAAACCCAAGAAAAATATGTAATATATCGTGAAATGCGTGACAATGGTAAGATATGGTTAAGACCATATGATATGTTTGTTAGTGAAGTAGATCACGAGAAATATCCAGATATAAAACAAAAACATCGTTTCGAATATCAAAACCTAGATGAAATATTAAAATAACTAAAAGGATATTAGTTATTTTTTAATTGACTTATTATAACACATAATGTATATTACACGTTAGATTAGTTGACTGCTTAAAGCAAGCCAATTATAATTAAAGTACAAGAGATTTTGCTTTATAAAAGGAGAATAAATATGGAATATAAAAAAGTAAAAGATGCTGATAAAATAATAGAAAGAAGTAACTTTGTTATAAATAATCCTAAAGAATATAAAAATAAATGGCATGAATTATTTAACAATAATAATCCTATCAAGTTAGAACTAGGTATGGGACGTGGAGAATTTATTATAAACATGGCTAAACAAAATCCTAAAATAAATTATATTGGTTTAGAATTAGATGAATCTCAAATGGCAACAGCAGTTAAACGTCTATCTAATCAAAACATCCCCAATTTAAAATTAATATGTGCTGATGCACAAAATATAATCGAATTTTTTGGTAAAGAAATAGATACTATTTATTTGACATTTTCTGAACCATGGCCAAAACCAGTAAATGAAAGAAAACGTTTTACGCACGAAAGCTATTTAAAACTATATGATCGTATATTTAAAAAGAATAAACACATAATCTTAAAAACTGATAATAAAGGTTTCTTTGCTTATTCTCTAGAAAGTTTATCAAAGTATTGGTATGTTTTCGACCGTGTTAGTTTAGACCTTCATCATGAAGAGAATCCTATTTCAAATGTTATGACTGACTTTGAACAACAATATTTTAAAGAAGGACGTCCAATATATTATTTAGATGCAAGTTTTAAAAACTAGGAGGCAATAAAATGAATATAGATGAATCTTTAAAAAGTTATATAGAGACAACAATTCTTCCTCAATATGAACATAATATTGGTGGACATGATATAAATCATATAAACTTTGTTATTGATAGAAGTTTTGAATTAATGAATGAATTTTCTCTTAATCTTAATCCTAATATGGTTTATACAATCGCCTCATATCATGATATAGGTTATCAAAAAGACCCAGATAATCACGAAAAAGTATCAGCAGATATGTTCCAAAAAGATAAAAAAATTCAAGAATTCTTTATTCCAGAAGAAGTTAAGATAATATACGAAGCGATTATTGATCACCGCGCAAGTCTAGAATACGAAGCCCGTTCTATATATGGCAAGTTAGTATCATCAGCAGATCGCGAAATATCTGCAGAAAGAATGCTTACACGTTCGTTTTTATATCAACAAGATAAACATGCTGCAGAATCTCCATCAGTCGAAGAAATAATTGCTTATTCGTACAAAAAATTATCAAGTAAATATGGTAAAGGCGGTTATGCTAAAATGTATTATCCAGATACTAAATATCTAGAATTTATATCTACTATGGAAACATTAACAAGCGATTTTAAACTATTTAGAGAAAAAGAACTAGAATTAGCAACTACTAAAAAACTAATAAAGCAAAAGCAATAATCTTGAATGCTAATATGTTATAATAATAAAGGTGATTTAAGTGGACTTAAAAGAAATTAAAAATAAAATATCTGAAATAGAAGAAAAGCTAAATATTATTGGGAGGTCTCTTTGACGTTGAACAAAAATTAAAACGTATATTAGAAATAGAAAAAGAGATGGATAATCCAACATTCTGGAATAATATAGAACAAGCTAATAAATTGAATAAAGAATTAACTACATTAAAAAAAGAGACAAGTACCTATAATAATTTAACTAAAGAAATAAAAGAAAACAAAGAAGTAGAAGAACTACTTGAAATAGAATATTCGCAAGAATTAGCTACTGAGCTAGAACAAGAAATAAACACTCTGTCTATTAAAACTTCTGAACTAGAAATAGATACTCTTCTAAGCGGCGAATATGATAATTTCGATTGTTATTTAGAAATTCATCCAGGAGCAGGAGGAACCGAATCCTGCGACTGGGCTAACATGCTCTTACGTATGTATCAAAGATTTTGTGATAAAATGTCTTATAAGTATGATTTAATAGAAGAACAAGCTGGCGAAGAAGCTGGAATAAAATCAGCTACTCTTCATATTACAGGTCCATATGCTTATGGTTATTTAAAAAACGAAAAAGGAGTTCATCGTTTAGTACGTATCTCTCCATTTGATTCCAATAAAAGAAGACACACTTCATTTGCATCTGTTTCAGTTGTACCAGAAATTGACCAAAGCATTAATATTGAAATAAAAGAAGAAGATATAAGAATAGATACATATTGCGCAAGTGGTCATGGTGGGCAAGGAGTAAATACAACCCCATCAGCAGTTAGAATAACTCACTTTCCTAGTTCAATTGTTGTAACTTGTCAAAATGAGCGTAGTCAACTTCAAAATAATGAACAAGCAATGAAAGTACTAAAAAGCAAACTATTTAGTCTAGAACAAGAAAGAAAAGAAAAGGAAATGGCTTCATTAAAAGGCGTAACATCTTCAATTGATTTTGGTAGTCAAATAAGAAGCTACGTTCTTGAACCATATACTTTAGTCAAAGATAATCGTAGCGGTTATGAAACAAGCGAAGCATATAAAGTACTAGATGGAGATGTAAAGCCTTTCATCGAATCTATTCTAAAAATGAAATAACCATTGATTTAATCAAGTATATAATATAAAATACACTAAAAAGAGGGAATTCTATGAAAGAAACAATTGCTTATCTTAACAGTCTACTAAAACCAAAAGATACAATAGTAATTGGTTTATCAGGTGGACCAGATTCAATGTGTTTATTAGATATAATTTTAAATCTTAATAAAGATATAAATATCGTATGTGCTCATGTTAATCATAATATAAGAGAAGAAAGTAAAGAAGAGTTAAAATTCATTACAGAATATTGTACTAATAAATCTATTATTCTAGAAACTACTACATTTGATAAAAAAGGTCCTAATAAAGATTATAATGAATTAGAACTTAGAGAAAAAAGATATAATTTTTTTGAAGAAATAGTAAAAAAATATCATGCATCATATCTTTTTACTGCTCATCATGGAGATGACCTTATTGAAACCATTCAAATGCGTATAACAAGAGGATCAAACTTAAAAGGATATACTGGTTTTCAAGTATCTACAAAAAAAGAAGGATACAAAATAATAAAACCATTAATATTCATGACAAAAGATCAAATAAATGAATATAATAAAGAACATAATATTCCTTATGTCCAAGATAAAACAAATGATGAAGACAACTATACTAGAAATAGATATCGTCACCATCTCTTGCCATTTTTAAAAAAAGAGAATAAAAATATTCATTTAAAATATTTAAAATTTAGCCGTGAATTAACCAAATATTACCAATTTGTAGATAATATAGTAGAACAAGAAATAAATAAAAAATATCATGATAAAAAGCTAGATATAAAAGACTTTAATAAATTAGATAACTTAATTCAAACTAAAATAATTGAATACATCCTAGATGATAACTATGATAAAAATCT
>DEUO01000093.1:0-195 GCA_002362595.1 Caryophanales bacterium UBA3260 | reverse complement strand
ATGATAACTATGATAAAAATCTATACTTAGTAAATGATAAACATGTTCAAATGATAATCGATATCATTACTAATAAAAAACCTAACATTGAAATAAATTTACCAGATGAACTACAAATTAAAAAATCATATAATACAATAACTATTACTAGAAATAAAACTAATATTGAAAAATATAATATAAAAATAGAAAAAG
>DEUO01000081.1:4593-12306 GCA_002362595.1 Caryophanales bacterium UBA3260 | reverse complement strand
TCTTTTTCTTTATCTAAATATATTATATAATTAAATTAATAATAATAGTGAGTAGGAGGAGCATTATGTTAACTGAAGTAACTAATAAAGAAGAATTAGAAACAGGAGTAAATAAACTATCTACAGATGTATTATCTTTAAATAATATTATAGATAATCTTAAAACATCTCTAAATAGTATTACTGCTTATAAAGATATAGATTTATCCTTAAAAGCAAATACATTAGCTTCAAACTTAGAGGCATTATCTACAGATATTAAAATTAGTTCAGACAATATATCTAGTTATGTTAGTAGTCTTCTTTTAATAGATCAAGAAGAAACATTACCAGAACCATCTTCTACACAAGTATCTCCAACAATCCCCACATATAAACCTCCAGTAACTAATAATACACCTGTGTATGAAAAACAAGAAACTCACTCTTATAGTAATCCTACTTATTATTCACATTCATCATCAAATCCAGAAGTTCAAGTATTAACAGCTACAAACGTAGCAGCTTCTGCATCAGCTACCTATAGCGCATCAACAAATAATAATCAACAACCTGTTGCTGAACCAAACCCAATACCTGCCCCAACTCCGGCACAGAATACTAGCGATGGTTCTGTAGATATTAGCAAATATAACAATCGTCCTGAATGCGGATTTAATGTAACAACAGGCAATATGACATTTAACTTAAGTAATTCAGATTATGATTTACTATGTTCTATAGTAGCAGCCGAAAGTGATAAATCATATGATGATGCTCTAGCAGTAGTAACAACTATCTTAAATCGTTGCGAAGCATCAAACTGGGTTGCTTCCTATGGAACAAATCCTATCAGTCAAGCAACTGCTCCTAACCAATTTGTTGTATATCAACATGGAAGTTATAGATCCTATACAAATGGTAACGCCCCAGATACAGTAAAACAAGCTGTAACAGATGCACTAAATGGCGTTAGAAATCATAAATTCCTAAGCTTTAGATCTAACGGATCAAAAGGATATAGTAGCAACCAAATAACAGCTACTGGTAACAGATATAAATAGGAGGATAATATGGCAAATAACTACAAACTTAACGAGCAAAGCACCGAAGGTATGATATCAAAAATAAAACAAAATGTAGCAGATTATACAGCTAAAATAGGAGAATTAACTATCTTAGTTAGAGAAATAAAAGAATCTAACTTATGGATAGATGATCAGTTAAAACCAGACTTTATTAATACCTGCGAAGCATTTATAAAATTATATTATGATAGCATCTCTTCATTAAGTAAAAACATTGAATACATGGAAAGAAAAACCAACGCTGTTTCATCACTAAATCAAGCATATAAAGGAGCATAACTATGGCAAAAATAGAAACAGAAGCAATGCAAACCTGGAGTACCAAAATAAATTCATTAAATGATGAAGCTCTAGATATACTAAGTACATTAGAAAATAATATAAATGAATTAAATAACTATTGGGATGGTAATTCCTCAAATAATTTTATAACTGCAACAAAAACTATTACAACTAAAGCAAAAGACTATCATACTAATATGAAAAAAATGTCTGATCTTTTAATAGAAACAACAAATAGGATGAATAATCAATAAGGAGGAACATATGAATTACATAGAAAAATCTCAAGAAATAAAATCATATATAACAGAAATAGAATCAGTAGTAAATACTATTACAAATAATTCTATCAATTCCGTATGGATTGGAGATACATCTAATTCACAATTAAATCAATTAAATAATTATATTAATTTATTAGAACAAGAACTTTCAAAAGTAAAACAACTAGCAGAATCTCTTGAATTATTACAAAGTTATAAAGAAAATGATGAGAATATTGAAAATCTAAATAATAGATTAAACGATATTGTTTACAAAAATGGTGACCAAACCACAATTAATGAATTAAATCAAAAAATATCTTCTCTTCAATCTACTAATTCATCATTAAAATCATTAATAAATTCAACCAATAATATAAATCATATATCATCTACCAATAAAAAAGTAACATATGTAGTACCAGAATTAAACGTCTCATTAGATGTAGCATAAACTTCATTATATATGAAGTTTTTTTATCAGAAATTGCAAAAAATATAACTATATAGTATAGTATTCGCTTGTAAGGGGAATAATTATGGCAAAATATCCAATTAAATTAATACTAGATTATATAAATGGAGAAGAATTAAATGGTTATGATATCGATGTATTAGAAAACGATCCTTTATTTATGAAAGAAGTAATAAATGTATCAAATGATAAAAAAACATATAACTTATGTTCTGATTCTGTTAAAAAAAATTATCAATTTGTTAAATTTTTAATTCAAAAATTTAATAAAGATTCAAAATTCATCTCAGATATAGCACAACAATATTTAGACTCTTCAACAGATGAACTAACTAATTTAGAAATACTAATTTTAATGTGTAATATACTAAGTCCTGAATGCAATGAATATATCAGATTTAAAACATTACTATTTGTAATGCAAAAAAGAGAAGAAATAGATATAGAAGCAACAAAAATAGATGCACAAAAAAATGATCCTTCTCTACTTAATGATATTGGAGAAACGGGTTTCCTTATTGTATATGATGACTTTAATACAAGCCAGATAATAACAGACTACTTTGCAAAGCAATTCTTAGAAAGACTATTAGATCCAGAAAAACATACTTTTGAAGACTTTCTTCACACAAGATTTAATAGTTTAGAAGAACTAAATAATACGCCTATAAGAACATATTTAATAGAATATATATCATATTATGATTCTATGCTAGCTTCATATATTAGTACACATATCCAACTATTAGAAGAAACATTATCTAAAATAGAACTAATAAAAAGAAGATGGAATACATATCCAGCTAGATTAGAAAGCTTAAAATATCATAGATTATTTGATTATATTCAAAAATACTTTGAAGCAATAGACTATCAATGCTCTTATAGTGAAGATGAAATGCTATATCTCATAAGTGAAGAATTAGGTATAACTTCTACTACAATTAAATATGATCCATCAATGTCAGTAGACAGTGAAGAATTTGAAGAAACTTTAGAAGAAGTAAAGCAGATAGATTTAACCACTATGCCTTTTAAAGACTTAAGTCATTATAACAATATTAGAAATATAGTAATCAGATTTTTATCTGCTAATAGTTTAAAAGAATTAGAAGATATAGAAATAGATTTTGATGAATTTACTGCACCAACAAGTCCTAATGTCTTAGACATAAGCAAATTCGTGAAAAGACCACCACATAGATCATTATATAACTAGAAAATCAAATAAATAATCTACAGAACATTCTGTAGATTTCTTTATTTTAATAATATCTTTTCTATCCATTCTACAACCCTATAAAGAATATAAGATATAACAATTAAAAGTATAATACCACTAATAACTAAATCTAAATTAAATACTTGTGTACCATAAATTATTAAATATCCAAGACCAGCTTTACTTACCAAAAACTCTCCTGATATTACTCCGACTACTACTATATGGGGAGAAAATTTAACTATTAAAATCATTTATTCATAGTAATTAATTTGATATAATATAGTTACTATTTTTATTTGAAATTAAAAAGAAAGGAGATGTTTGTTTTGAATAATTTAGAAGTTATTAGTAGTACAGAAGAGTTTTTAGTTTTTAAAACTCAAGAACAAGAAAAAGGCATTGCTGTTAGATATGAGAATGAAAATCTATGGATGACACAAAAAGCAATGGCTGAGTTATTTAATGTAGAACAACCTGCTATAGCTAAGCATTTAATTAATATTTATAATGAATTAGAACTTGATAAAGATTCAACTTATTCCAAAATGGAATTAGTTCAAAAAGAGGGAAGTCGTAATGTAAAAAGAAATGTTGAGTTTTACAGTTTAGATGCAATTATTTCAGTGGGATATAGAGTTAATTCAAGGCGCGCTACACAATTTAGAAGATGGGCTACACAAGTTTTAAAAAAGTTTACGATTGAAGGGTATGCTTTAGATAAAAAACGAATGGAAAATGGAATATTCTTAAATAAAGACTATTTTGAAAAACTTTTAGAAGAAATTAGAGAAATTCGATTGAGTGAAAGAAGATTCTATCAAAAAATTACTGACATATATGCCACAAGCATTGATTATGATGCAGAATCTCCAACAACTATTGAATTTTTCAAAAAGGTTCAAAATAAAATGCACTATGCTATAACTCATCAAACAGCAGCAGAAATTATCTATAATAGAGCAGACCATACAAAAGAGAATATGAATTTAACTTCTTGGAAGAATTCTCCAAATGGAAAAATTATGGAATCTGATGTAGTAATAGCTAAAAATTATTTAACTAAAGAAGAAATTAAAGATTTAGAAAGAATCGTAAATGCCTTTTTAGAACTTGCTGAGCGAAGAGCTGAGAGACATATACCCATGACTATGGAAGATTGGAGTACAAGAATAGATAAATATTTACTCGCAGATGATTTAGACGTTTTAAAAGATTCGGGTAAAATATCGCATGAGATTGCTGTTGATAAAGCTCTCAGTGAATTTGAAAAATATAGAGTAACACAGGATAAATTATTTGAGTCTGATTTTGATAAATTTATAATTGATATTGAAAATAAAGATATAAATTAATAATTATCATGAGGTGAAAATATGGTGAAATGGAAATTATATTGGGTTGCTTCTGATGGGTGCGAAGATTGTTTTGTCGTAGCGAAAAATTCTAGAAGTGCCAGAAGAATTGAAAAAGATATGAATGGTTTTGAAGATGATGATCTAAAAGTTACTAAAGTAATTGATATACCTGATAAATACGAAAAAATAGCAAATGAAAAATTTCACAAATGGTCTATAAAAAATCGGTGCAATCAGCATTTGGACATAGATAGTTTAAATGCATGGCCTTATTATGCAGAAGATTGGTTATTAAAAAAACTAGGAGCAGAATTTAGGTTTATCGATGGAGAAAAAAAACACTTATAGATGACGTAGTGTATGCTCCGAATAAAATATATCCTATAGGTTTAAAAGCAATGAAAGGTTTATATGAATTAACAGGAGAGAAAGTATTAAATATTTCTAATGTAACCTACGAAGGAATTGAAAAAGCAATTGAGAATATGCTAGGTTATTGTCTTACTCTAATTCACGATATTGAAAATGATATAACTAATTCATTTATTTTTGCAATAGAAAACGAAAAATATAAAAATTATAGTATTGAAGAAGTAACGAAATATTGGAAAAATAAATTAACTTTTGGAAGATTAATAGAATTGATGGAAAATAGATTTGATATAGATTCATGTGTTAGAAAGTCATTAGAGTTATTTTTAGTACAAAGAAATAAAATTGCGCATGGATTAACGAAAGATGAAAGATATGATATTGAAACCTTTTGGGGCCAAAAGGAATTAGTAGGCTATTTATGTACTTTCATCAATAATGCAATATTATTAAAAGAGGTGTCCGAATCAGCTTACATAGCATCAATGAGTCTAGGATACCATTTAATGCAAAAAGAAAATAAAAATAACAAAAAGTTTTTGAAAGACTTGAATGATTTTCATTCTGATCCGTATATTAAAGAAAAGTTATCTTTATTTTTTGATACTTTTAAATTAAAATAATTTTTAATTATTAATCGAATATACTTTATTAGGAGTATAATTATGATTATTAAAAATTACAATTTATGTGAGAATAAAATTAATCCAAGAGATATTAAGATAAACATTCCTATAATATATGAAATAATAAAAAAATATGTAGCAAACATTAAACTAGAGAATATGTAAGATATTCTCTTTTTAATATTTTAAAATCATGATACTATATAAAAGTAAGATTTTTTTACTAGAAGTGCTTTTATATAAGAAAAGGAGGAAATAAAATAAAAGCAGGACTTTATGCGAGAGTATCTACAGATATGCAAGTTGAAGGCTATTCAATAGATGCTCAAAAAGAATTATTAGTAAATTTTGCTAAAAGTAAAGAGTTTGATTCTTATGAATTCTATATTGATGGAGGATTTAGTGGTAAAGATTTAAATAGGCCAGCAATACAAACTTTGATAGAAGATGTTAAAAATAAAAAGATAGATTGTGTTATTGTTTATAAATTAGATCGTATTTCGAGAAGTCAGAGAGATACTTTATTTTTAATAGAAGAAGTTTTCAATAAATATAATGTTGGCTTTATTTCGATAAGAGAAAACTTTGACACTACTTCACCATTTGGTAAGGCTATGATTGGAATATTATCTGTTTTTGCTCAACTAGAAAGAGAAACTATTTTGGAAAGAACTAGATTAGGTTTGAGAAAAAGGGCAGAATCTGGTTTATGGAGAGGTGGAGGAAAAATTCCTTTTCCTTATGATTATGACAAAGAAAAAGGAATTCTTGTTCCTAATCCAGAAAAAGTTGCGATTTTAAATAAAATGATTTCACTTTATTTAGGCGGAAAAAGTTTTAATAAAATAGCAACTATTGTAGGAATGGATGAAAGTTTAGTTGAGAAAAGAATACTTAGTATTACCAATACCGGAAAAGTCCCTTATAAAGGTGAAATATTTCAAGGTGAACATGAACCTGTAGTAGCAGAGAGTACTTATCAAGAAATTATTCGAATGAATAAAATGCGAAGTAAGACAAGAACAGCCAGACATTATCTTTTATCAGGTAAAATATATTGTGCTCATTGTGGAGCAAAGTATCGCTACCAAAAATGGGGAAGCAGAACAATATGTTATTGTTATTCTCAACAAAAGAGTAAACCTAAATTTATTAAAGATCCAAATTGTAAAAATAAGAGAGTTGATTCATTTGAAATTGAAGATGCGGTTTTAGAGCAAATATTTTTAATGTCTTTGGACGAAAAAAAATTAGACAACACTTTCTCTTTAGCCAATGTGAGTGAAATAGATGAATTACAGAACAGATTAACAGGAATTGTTAAACAAACAGAGAATCTTTTAAATTTTATAGCAGAGGGCATCGACATTATTGAGATAAGAGATAAATTAAAATCCTTGCAAGAAGAGCGCGAAAAGATTGAGAAAGAGCTCTTTGAAGCAAAAACAAATAATGAAAAAATAGAATCTACAAAGAATATGGTATTAAGTTTAAGAACATTTTGGAATATGATGACATTTGAAGAACAAAGATTAGTTATCGAGTGTATAATTGATAAAATTGTAATCGATAACAATAAATTAAAAATCTATTACAAAATTGGGTAGATTAAATTTTATAAAGTATTCTCTCCATATATGTGGTTATTCCTATCATACTCATACTTATACCTAACTTAAAAGAACTTATTATTGTTTTATAAGAACTAGGTATAATCAAATATCTTAATATTTGATACTTAGAAGCCCCAAAAGACTTCATTAATTTAATCTTAACTTTATCAGTACCATAAAATCCATTAGTAATAACAACAATACTTACTATTACATTAATTAAAATAGCCATTATTATAATACTTTTTATATTAGCTCCAGCTATAATAATAATCATTGGACCTAATGCTACTTTAGGTAATGAATTTAAAATAGTTAAAAAAGGATCAAATATCTTGTATAACATCTTATATAAATATAATAAAACAGATACAATAAAACTAATACCTAAACCTATAATAAAAGCTATAATTGTTTCATAAATTGTAATACCTC
>DEUO01000081.1:4091-4318 GCA_002362595.1 Caryophanales bacterium UBA3260 | reverse complement strand
ATTGTAATACCTATATGATGAAACAAATTATTATCTAAATATAACTTATATATTGTTTTTGATACTTTACTAGGACTACTAAATATAAAAGGATTAATAATATTATTTCTACTTAATAATTCCCACATAATCAAAAATAGAATAACTATACTAATTTGTATAATGAAAATTAGAATTTTTCTTTTCTTAACTCTATTAATATATTCTTTTTGTTCTTTACTCATTAT
>DEUO01000081.1:3458-3820 GCA_002362595.1 Caryophanales bacterium UBA3260 | reverse complement strand
TCTTTTTGTTCTTTACTCATTATCTTCAAGTTCATTCCATATTAAATCATAATAATCATTAAATTTAATATCTTTTCTTCTTTGTGTAGGAATTAACTTATTATCAATATCTATATTATATATATTTTTTACTATAGAAGGACTTTTACTAAGTACAATTACTTTATCTGACATACTAATAGCTTCACTAATATCATGTGTAACCATAATAGTAGTTTTATTATTTTCTTTTATAATTTTATATACATCATCACTAACTTCTAATCTTGTCTTAAAATCTAAAGCACTAAATGGTTCATCTAAAAATAATATATCAGGATTTATAGCAAGTGTCCTAATTAGAGCAACTCTTTGAATGTAGT
>DEUO01000081.1:0-3189 GCA_002362595.1 Caryophanales bacterium UBA3260 | reverse complement strand
TTAGAGCAACTCTTTGAATGTAGTGAAGACACTTATCTTTTTATATTATTAGTTTTAAAGTGTGACATTTTGTCACACTTTCATTTTATTTAGTTTAACTTATTCGTTTTTAATATAATTATTTGATGTTTCTATAATTTCCATTAGTTTATTTTTTATCCATTTTTCAGAATATCCCATAGCTCTATAGTAACTAATAGTTCGTTCTATACCAAGTGATGGATCAAAAAATTCATTAATTCTGTCATTACCTAATTTAGCAAGCCAATCTTTTATTTCATTATTTTCATCACTATTAATTAGATTATAAAAATCTTCAGCAGAAAGTGATTTTAATTCTTCAATATTATTTATCATCTTTTAAGAAATTCATTACTAAATCTATTAGTATATCCTTTTCCTTAGGATTAGATTGAGCTATAAGTAAAGTAATTGCAACTAATGTATTATTATCAATAACTTGTTCATTATCTTTATAAAGAATATTATAGAATTCCAGAAAATATATAAATAGAGTAGCTGCTATTCTTTTATTGCCATCTATAAAAGTATGGTTTTTTGTTATTAAATATAAGAAATTAGCAGCTTTTTCTTCTATTGTAGGATATAAATCCTTGCCATCAAAAGATTGATATATTGTACCAATAATAGCTTGTAATCCTTTATCTCTTTCAAGAGCAAATAAATCACTATCACTATTAAATTTTAGTTTACCTACAATATCCATACAATTTTCATAAGTTATTTTACCGTTATTAGTAGTTCCATTAGGTTTAGATATTCTATTATGATCATAATCATCAAGTAAATTTAAAGCACTAGAGTAGTTATTTATAACTTTAATTATATCTTGGGCTTCACTACCTTTTAAATCAGTATCAATTCTTCCTGCAATATCGATTAATTTAATAGTCTTTTCAAGATATTCTAATCGTTTTTGGTTAACAGCATAACCTTTAATCATATAATCCTTTAATATTTTATTAGCCCATTTACGGAATACTACACCATTTTGTGATTTAACCCTATATCCTACACTTATTATCATATCTAAATTATAGTAATCAATATTACGTGTTACTTCACGATTTCCTTCTTTTTGAACTGTCGCAAAATTTGCGACAGTTGAATCATCTAGCTCTTCCTCTAATGCATTGTTAATATGTTTCCTAATTGTTTTAGAATCTCTACCAAATAAAGTAGCCATCTGTTCTGCATTTAGCCACACTGTCTCATCTTTCATATTTACTTCAAGTTTTACTTCTTGATTTTCAAATAATATAATTTCATTTTTCATTAATTATCGCGTCCTTTACTATATTTTTGTTGTTTTGCCATGATAGGAATATATTATATATAATATATTCCTATCACTTATATTATTCTTGATAACTTCGTAATTTTCCTTTTTCTTATTTCCATCATCTACATGTTACAAATTTATCTGATATGATTATAGTAAACAAATGTTCTATAATCAACAAAAAATTAATATTTTTTTAT
This sequence comes from Caryophanales bacterium UBA3260, assembly GCA_002362595.1. Next base: position 1,686 of record DEUO01000081.1, on the reverse strand, counting down.
TCAAAATTCCATTTAATTTTTATATCTCTTGCCTTCTCATCTACTTTCCCAATATAGATTTTATCTATAAATTCATCCACAATAACTACATTTAATTCATCTAACTTTTTATACTTACTAAATACCTTTTCCTTATCTATTAGAGATTCTTCTTGCGTTTTATAATAATTAATCTTCTCGCCAATCGATTTAATCTTCTCGTTATACATATCTTCATCTTTATTAAAATCCATAATTAAATTCTTAAATTGCTCTTCATTAATAACGCCATTAACTTTATCTTCATATAAACATTTTAAATAATTTTTAGTTTTATATTTTTCTTTTAAAACCTGTTCTCTTTCTTTTTCAAGTAATATAACTTTATCTTTAAATCTACTTATATTTTTTTTAGTATCAATATCTTCTAATTCTTCCTCATCATAATACTCACTTATCTTACTATTAATCGCATCTAATACTATTTTTTCTAACTCATCATATCTAATTGATGATTTATTAATACAATAATCATATCCGCCATTATTCCTAGAACAAACTAAATATTCATGTTTAGCAGAATTCTTTTTTCTCATATAATGCTTACATATAAGACAAAATACTTTACCAGAGAATATATGAACACTACCAGTATTTTTCATAGTTTTAGTTCGTTCTTTCATTATAGCTTGTACTTTATTAAATATTTCTTCATCAATAATTGCATCATGAGTATTTTCTATTTTAATCCATTCACTTCTATCTTTATTTTTAATCTTATGATTCTTATAACTAACAGTAGTTCTTTTCCCTTGTATTAAATGTCCTAGATATAACTCATTTGTTAAAATAGTTTTAATAGCATTTGTACTCCATTTTATTTCTTCTCTTGGTCTATCACTAATTACATTTAATTTAATTCCTTTTCGGTATTTATATAGGGAAGGACAGGGTATATTTTTACTATTTAGGTACTTTGCTATACCTGTAAACCCTAATCCTGTTAGATATAAATTAAATATATCTTTAACAATCTCACTAGCAATTGGATCGACTACTAACTTATTATTATCTTCACTAGATACTTCATATCCGTAGGAAGCAAAAGGGGAGATGAACTCTCCTTGCTTCATCTTAGAGTTAAAAGCACTTCTTATGTTATTAGACACATCTTCTAAATACCATTCATTAACCAAGCCATTTATTTGTCTAGACTTCTTATTACCTAAATTATATGTATCTGCATTATCAGCTAAACTAATAAATCTAATATTCCATTCTTTAAATTTGTTATTAATATATTTTTCAACGATTTCCATATCTCTAGAAAACCTGGATTGACTTTTACATAGTACAATATCTAACTTTTTGTTTTCACAATCTCTGATTAATCTTTCAAATTCAGGTCTATATGTACCAGCACCTGATAAATCTTCATCAGAATATTCATCTATTAAAATAAATTCAGAATGTATATTTATATAATCTATTAACATATTTCTTTGATTTTTTATAGATTCACTTATATCATCTTTATTAACTTTATCTCTATCTTCATTAGATAATCTTAAATAAATACCAACTCTTAATTTATCTTTCATAATCTATTATTAAATTCCATTATCTCTATAATTCTATATATCTTTCTATTAATAATTTCTTTTATCTTACTATCATCCATATCCTTTGGAATAATATCTATAATAT
>DEUO01000165.1:336-10536 GCA_002362595.1 Caryophanales bacterium UBA3260 | reverse complement strand
ATTTTGGAATAGTAGGTTTCTTATTATATTTATTACCTTTTATTATATTATTTATTTATTTGGGATTTAAGATATTTAAAAATAAAAAGTATAATATAGATAATTTAATGATGTTATTTAGTATTTGTTTGGCTTTTGTTTTATCATTTATGGCAGGATATGTATTCTTTTCATTATCTTGTGTATTAATGATTATATGCATATTAGTAATGTTATGTAAGGAGGCAGATGTATGAAAAAGATAGTATTTGGTATTACTAGTTTAGGTTTAGGGGGAGCAGAAAGAGTATTAGTTGATATAGTTAATGAAATATGTGATAAATATGAAATAACTATATTTGCTTTATATGGTAATGGTGAATTTGAACGTCAATTAGATAAGAAAGTAAAATTTGTTTCTGTTTATGAAAAAAGTTTTAATGAACTTAGTTTTTGGGAAAGAAAATGGATTTCTTTACAAATGGTTTGTTCTAGCTTAAGAAAGAGAATATATAATAAATATATTAAAGATAAATTTGATGTAGAAATAGCTTTCTTAGAAGGACCTATTACTTGGATAATGGCAGAAAAGAGTAATGCTAAAAAAGTAGTATGGGTACATAATGATATAGAAGATGTATTTAATAAAGATAAAGGTTCTTCATTAAAACAAAAGATGAATAAAGAGTGTTATATTAATTATGATAATATTGTTTTTGTATCTAAAGATAATATGAAGAAATTTAGAAAGTATTTTTCGGATATTAAAGCAAAGATGCAAGTTATATATAATTATTTGAATACAGATAGTGTTAAAGAAAAAGCTGCATCTTTTAAAGTTAAAGAGATAGATAAAAAACGTGTATCTTTTGTTCAGGTATCTCGTTTAGTAGATCAAAAAGCTATTTTACGTTTACTTGATGTACATAAGAAATTAATTGATGATGGAATAGAACATAATATTTATATTGTGGGGGATGGTCCTTTAAGAGAGAAAATAGAAAGTAAAATAGAAGAATATAATGTTAGTGATTCGTTTGTACTTTTAGGAAAGAAAGAGAATCCATATCCATATATAAAAGCAGCAGATTATTTTATGTTGATGTCTTATTATGAAGGATATCCAATGGTTTTATTAGAAGGTAAAGCATTAGAAAAATATATACTTATAACTGATTCAGCGGCACGTGAGACGTTAATTGGATATAATGATAGTAAGATAGTAGATAATAGTGAAGATGGTATATATAAAGGAATAAAAGAGATAGTAGAAAGCAAACCTAAAGTTTTAAAGAAAAATAAAGATATGAATAAGGAAATATTAAATGAAGTTATTAGTTTGATAGATGGTGAAGTATGAAAATATCAATAGTTACAGCTACTTATAATAGAGAAAAACTATTACCAGTATTATATAAGAGTTTAAAAAAGAATTATAAAAATTATAAAGATTTTGAATGGATAATAATGGATGATGGTTCAGAAGATAATACAGGTAAGAATGTAAGTAAATGGATAGATGAAGTAGAATTTAAGATAGATTATCATTATCAAGAAAATCAAGGTAAGATGGCTGCTATAAATAATGCAATGAAGTATGTTACTGGTGATATAGTAATGGAAATAGATAGTGATGATTATTTAGTAGATAATGCATTAAAAATAGTAAATGAAGATTATGAAAAGTTAGATAATGATAAAGTTTATGGAATAATATATAAAAGAAATTTAGGTGAAAAAGATATTAATGTAGATAGTAGTATGAATGATAAAGTTATTAGATTATTTGATATACATAATAAATATGGTTATGATTTTGATATGAATTTAACTTTTAAAGCTGATATTAGAAAGAAATATAAATATATATTAGAACATAATGAAAAGTTTGTTACAGAAGCTAGAACGTATTATAAGATAGATCAAGATTATGATGGTTTGTTATTTAAAGATAAGGAATTAGTTATAGGAGAATATTTAGAAGATGGATATTCACAAAATATAAGTAGAATGTTTAAGAAGTATCCTTATGGTTATTTAGAATATTTTAAAGAATGTTTATGTTATATTAATAAAGAGACAATGTTTAAGAAGAGATTATATTTTATTAAGCATTATATATTATTTAGTTATTTAACTAAGAAGAGTATGATTGAATGTATAAAAGAAGTTAAGGGATTTAATAAGCTAATGGTTATATTACTAGTAATACCTGGGTATATTAAGTCTAGTAGATTTTAGGAGATATTATGGAAAAGAAAAAATTGTTATTTACAGCTTATAATTTAGGAATAGGTGGAATAGAAACCGCTTTAGTTAATTTACTAAAAAGGCTAGATTATAAAAAATATGATGTTACCTTAATATTAGAAAAAAAAGAAGGGATATTTTTAGATCAGATTCCTAAAGAAGTAGAAGTTTTAGAATACAGAATAAGTAAGTGTAAATTTGTTTTATTTAGAAAAATTGTTAATAGATTAAAATTAATTAAATGGAAAAATATGTTAAGAAATAAATATGATTTTTCTTGCAATTTTGCGACTTATTCAATTCCTGGAGCGCTTCTTTCTTTAGCAGCTAGTAGTAATAATACTTTATGGATGCATGCTAATTATTATGTGTTATATGATTATAAGGAAAAAGAAATGAGAAAATTTTTGGACACTGTATTTATAAAAAAATTTAAAAGAGTTGTTTTTGTTTCAGAAGAGAATATGAGAGATGTTACAGAACATTATGAGGAAATAAAGGATAAATCTCTTGTATGTAATAATTTTATAAATGGCGATGAAATTTTGCAAAAAGAAAAAGAAAAGGTTGATGACTTTGAAAAGGAAAAAGGTGTACCGCTTTTTGTAAATGTTGGAAGACATGAAGAACATCAAAAGAAATTAACTAGAATTATAGAAGCTTCAAAAAAACTAGTTAGCGAAGGTTATAAGTTTAAGATATTATTTATTGGAGATGGACCAGATTCATTTAATTATAATGCTTTAGTTAAGAAATATAAGTTAGATGATGTTATTGAGTTTTTAGGAAGGAAATCTAATCCATTTCCATATTATAAAATGGCTGATGCAGTTTTATTATCATCTGAATATGAAGGATATCCAGTTGTATTTTTAGAAGCAATGTTGCTTAATAAACCTATTTTATCTACTAAAGTAAGTGATTTTGAGGATTTAGATGGTAAGTTTGGTTTATTTTGTGATAGAGATGAAGTAAGCGTATATGAGAATATGAAGAAGTTTCTTGATAAGGGATTTGAATTAAAGGAAAAATTCGATTACAAAAAATATAATAATGAAATATATGAAAAGATAATGAAGATGATAGAAGATAAGTAAGAAGATAATATATCTTAATGAAAGAAAGTGTAATCTTTCTTTTTTTGGGCAATTTTTTTACTGTCAAGTGTTTGTGGAATGAGTATATGTATGTTATAATCTATAATGAAGGGAATGTAGATGATGAAAAAAGAACAATATAGTATTGTTGTAGATAATGTTTATAAAACTTTTAATGTTTTTTTGGATAAATCAAATACAATAAAAGAAAGTTTATTGTCTTTATTTAAAAGAAACCAAAGAGAGAACAGAGTTGTTCTTGATGGAGTTAGTTTAAAGGTTAAAAAAGGTGAGTGCGTAGCATTAATTGGTGTTAATGGAAGTGGGAAGTCTACCTTATTAAAATTAATGACAAAGATTATTTATCCTAATAAAGGGAAAATAATTACTAATGGAAAATTGACTTCTTTGTTAGAATTAGGAGCAGGATTTCATCCGGATTTTTCTGGCAGAGAGAATATTTATTTTAATGCATCTATTTTTGGATTAACGAAAAAAGAAATAGATAATAGATTAGATAAAATTATAGAATTTTCTGAACTTGGTTCATATATTGATAATCCAGTAAGAACTTATTCTTCTGGTATGTATATGAGACTTGCTTTTAGTGTTGCAATTAACGTTGATGCTGAAATTTTACTAGTAGATGAAATTCTTTCAGTTGGAGATCAACATTTTCAAGAAAAATGCTTAAATAAGATGAAAGAATTACGTAATGAAGGTAAAACAATGGTTTTTGTTACACATAGTATGGGACAGGTTAAAGAGTTATGTAATAGAGCTGTTTGGTTAAGTAATGGAAAAATAAAAATGGATGGTAACCCAGATGAAGTTGTTGAAGCATATATCGAAGGAACTAGGTAGGTGTAAATATGAATATATTTAAAAACTTATATGAATATAGAGAATTATTAAAAACTAGTGTTAAAAAGGACGTAAGGGGTAAATATAAGAATTCTTTTTTAGGAGTTTTATGGTCATTCTTAAATCCGTTATTGCAAATTGCAGTTTATGCTTTTGTTTTTGATAAAATACTAGGAGCAGGTGAACCAAATTATGCAGTTTTTATTTGTTGTGGTTTGATTCCTTGGACGTTTTTCTCGTCTGCAGTAAATAGAAGCGCTTATACAATGATTGAAAATGGCGGTATTATAAAAAAGGTTTTTTTTCCAAGGGAAATATTACCTATATCTGTTGTGACTGCTGAAGCTGTTAACTTTATCATTTCTTCTGTGATTATAGTATGCTTTGTTTTATTAAATGGATTGGGATTTTATTGGACGTGGATTTTTTATCCAATTCTTTTAATGGTTTTATATTTTTTCTTAATTGCAATTTCTTTTTTTGTATCAAGTATTACAGTTTATTTTAGAGATTTACAGCATTTTATTGGTGTTATTTTACAATTATTGTTTTATGCAACTCCAATTGCCTATTCATCAGCAAGAGTCCCAGCTCAGTTTTCATGGGTAGTTAAATTTAATCCTGTTGCATATGTAATAGAAGGATTTAGATCAATATTTATTTATCATTCTATTCCAGATTTGCTACCTTTACTAGTAATAGTAGGAATTAGTTTATTCTTCTGCTTTATTGGATATTTAATATTTAGTAAATTACAAAAGGGATTTGCAGAAGAACTTTAGAATTTAAATGTATAGATAGGGAGTTTTAATATGAAGAAAATAAATAAAAAAATATCAGTAGCTATTGCTAATTATAATAATGAAATGTATATTGAAACAATGTTAGATTGTTTATTAGCCCAGTCTTATAAGAATTTAGAAATAATAGTTGTAAATGATGGTTCTCCTGGCGATTGTGATTCGATTATGGCAAAATATAATGACGATAGAATTAAATATGTAAAACACGAGAAGAATAAAGGACTTTTTCAGGCTCGTTTAACTGGAGCTGAACATGCAACTGGAGATTATATAGCTTTTTTAGATGCTGATGATTATGTCTCTCATGATTATTTTAGAAGTATGATTTATGAAGCTGAGAAAAGTTCATCTGATATAGTTATTGGAAATATTGTTTTAAAATATGATGATGGTAAAGAGGAGTACTTTAATCTGTTTGAAACTAATTATAATGAACTTAATGGTGAAGAATGTTTAGAAGAATACTTTAGACAAGAAGGCTTAAATTTTTCATGGCATACAGGATGTAATCAATTATATTCTATGAAGTTATGGAAAAAAGCAGAGCCTCATTATAAAAAGATTACGAAAAGATTGTTAATGACTGAGGATTTTGCGTTTTCAACAGTATTGTTTTATTATGCAAAGAAAGTTACTAAAGTAGATTATGAATGTTTGTTTTATTGTAAGCATGGTATTACAAGTACTTCAATTAATGATATTAATGTTAAGAAAGAAACAAATAATATAAATGATTTAATTACTTCTTTTACTTTTGTTGAGAACTTTTTAAAAGAAAAAAAGGTTTATGATAAGTATGAGAAAAATTTCAATAATTGGAAACTTTTATATGCTGGAATGCATAGAGGATATATTAAAAATGCAAAGAAGATTTCTAAAACTGATAAAGATTCTTTAGAAGAGCTAATGAATAATTATTGTGAAAATACTCAGGAAATTTCTAATTCGGGATTTTTTTCAAGTATTGTTTCAAAGTGGGATGATCGTTTAGATAGATTACATGCAAAAATTATTGATGAAAAGATTAAATGTGTTAGTTTTGATATTTTTGATACATTAGTTGTTAGACCATTTTTGCGTCCAACAGATTTATTTAAATTTTTAGATAAAGAATATAGAAAAGAAGTTAATGGTGGAGTAGAATTTTCTGAAATGCGAGAAGTTAGTGAAGTAATTGCCAGAAATAATCAGTATGAAGAAGATTCATCTATTCAAGAAATAACATTAGATGATATTTATAATGTAATTCATGATGTATATTATATTGATAATAAAATTTTAAGTAGATTGAAAAAAGTTGAAGAAGAATTAGAAATTAAATTCTGTGAACAAAGGAAGACTGCTTATAATCTTTATCAGTTAGCTTTAAATTGCGGTAAAAAAGTAATTTGTACTTCAGATATGTATTTACCTTTAGATGTAATAAAGAAAATCTTAGATAAAAATGGATATAACGATATTGATAAAATATATCTTTCTAGTGAGATAAAGAAAACAAAATCAACTGGTGATTTATTTGATTATGTTATAAAAGATTTAGAAATAAGTGCTAAAGAAATTGTTCATATTGGAGATAATAAGTTATCTGATTATAAGATTCCATCTAAAAAAGGAATAAATGCAGTACATTTTTATAAAGCAACAGATGTATTTTTAGATAGAAGTTTAACGAATGGATTAGGTCAAATATTTAATACTAGTTTACCATTTTGGCAGGATAATAAAGAATCTGTTCAGTTTATGGGTATCAGAACTATGATTGCTGTTATTGCTAATAAGTATTTTGATAATCCTTTTAGACCTTTTAATAAGAAAACAGATTTTAATGCAGATCCATATTTAATTGGATATTATGCGTTGGGAATGTATGTCTTCGGAATTTCTAATTGGTTATTAAAAGAAGTAAATGGCAAGAATGATAAGATTTCTTTTATGGCAAGAGATGGTTATCTAGTTATGGAAGCATATGATAGGTTAAGTAAATTATATTTAGAAGCTCCTAAGTCAGAATATATGTATGTTTCTAGAAAAGCTTTGATTCCAGTTATGATTCAATCTGAATTAGATTTTTATAGATTATCTGAAATTGTTGATTATAGGAAACATTCTCCTAAATCATTGATTAAGTATTTAAAATCTGTTTTAAAGTTAGATGATAAATTAGAAGAAAAATGTAATAAAAGTGGTATTGAATTTGAAAGAAAGTTTAAGTCATTATTAGAATTTAATAAATTTATTAAGTTTTTAATAGACAATTATTTTGATAAAAAATCTCATATAGAGACTAGTAAAAAATATAAAGAATATTTTGATAGTATTTTAGGAAAGAATCCTGCTGTTTTTGATGTTGGATATAGTGGAAGACCTGAGTATTATTTAACTAGATTGTGTGGTAAAAGTATTGATACATATTTTTTAAATATAAATGGTGATAGAGCATTAACTTATTCTAATATTGGTGATTTTGAAGTAAAGACATTCTTTAATTATAAACCAACAGCAACAGGTAATGCTTATGAATTATTGATATCTAAGCTATCTCCATCATGTATTGGATATGATATAAGTGGAGATAATGTTAAACCTATATTCGAGGATTATAAATTTAAATATCAAGTTGACTATGTTGTAGAAACTATGCAAAAAGCTGCTTTAGAGTTTGTAGATGATATGATTCATATTTTTGGTGAAGATATTAGTTTACTACATTATCAAGATTGTTATGTATCTATGCCTATGTTAGCTTATTATAATTCTGCAAGAAGATTAGATAAAGCTGTTTTAGAAGCTGTTGAATTCGAAGATGATATTAAATCATCTGGATCAAGAAAAATGATTGATGATATGCAAGAAGATTTGGATAGTAAGAATCAAATACCTCTTCCTAATATGATATCTGGTATAATTGGTTTTGATTCTGGACCAGTGAAAGTTGGAGATTTATATTATAATCCATTTGTAGATTTAAATAATAAAAGTAAGATAAGAAGAATTTTATATTTTCTTTTATATGATAGAGAAACGTTAAAAAGAAGAATAAGAGATTCTATAAGTAAATTGAGAAAAAAATAATTGTTGGGATTGATTTTATGAATTTTGATTATAATTTAGAACCAGGGAAAAAATTGGAAATTGTTGATTATAAAAAGCATATTCCTGTAGTGTCTGTTATAATACCATTTTATAATGATGAAAAATATATAGAACAGTCTGTTTCATGTATTTTAAATCAAACTTTTCCTTATTTTGAAGTTATTATTGTTGATGATGGTTCTAAAGATATAAAAAGTTTAAAAAAGCTTGATGAAGTTAGTAAGTTAGATAATAGAATTAAAGTTCTTCATAAGGAAAATGAAGGTCTTTCGGCTACGAGAGACTATGGAGCTAATCATTCTTCAAGTGATACTAAATATTTTATGTTTATAGATTCTGACGACTTAATTGAACCTACTTTTTTAGAGTGCGCTTATTGGGCTTTAGAGACAAATCCTAATGCAGGTTGGGCATATAGTGATAGCATTGGATTTGGAACTCAATGTTATTTATGGAATAAATGGTTTGATACAAAAAAAGAAAAAAAAGTAAATGAATTATTATCGATGGCACTTGTTAGAAAAGAAGCTTATTATTCTGTTAATGGATATGAATTAAGAGAAAAAGCAGTTAATGAGGATTGGAATTTTTGGTTAAAACTTATTTCAAAAGGATACTATCCTGTTCATATGAGTTTTTATGGTCAGTGGTATAGAAGAAAAGATACTGGTAGTGAGCTAACAAAAGCTACTCAAAATAGAAAAAGATCACTTGAAATAATTAGAAATACTTCTAAAAAAATTAAAAAAAATGTAGAAGCAGTTCAATTTCCAATGCTTTCATATAATAAAAATACTATTCTTGAAAAATTAGAAAGTATTGTTGTTCCCAAAAGAATAGAAAATAAAAAGATAAATTTGCTTATGTTTATTCCTTGGATGGTTACTGGAGGAGCTGATTTCTTTAATCTTGATTTAATAAAAAGATTAAAGAAAGATGAATATGATATTACTATTTTATCAAGTGTTCCAAGTAATAATCCATTAAGACAAGAGTTTGAAAAATATGCAAGTGTTTATGATTTAACATCATTTATCGAGAAAAAATATTGGTTATCATTTGTTAATTATATAATAGAAAAAAATAATATAAATATGATTTTTTGTACGAATAGTATGTTTGGATATTCATGCTTAAATTATTTAAAAGCTTGTTATCCAAATATTCCTATATTGGATTATGTTCATATGGAAGAATGGTATTATCGCGATGGCGGTTATGCTAGAATGTCTTCAAATTATAAAGATGTTATTGATAAGACTTTGGTTTGTAATAAAGGTACAGAAAAAGTTATTTCTGAAATTATGGGCAAAAAGAAGTCTGAAATTTCTACAGTTTATATTGGGGTAGATCCAGAAAAGTTTAATCCAGAAAAGTATGATAAGAATGAGTTATTAAAAAAATATAATATTGATAATAAAAATAAATATATTATTAGTTATATTTGTAGGATTTCTTCTCAGAAAAGACCATTTTTATTATTTGAAATAATATGTAAAGTTTTAAAAAAGAGAAACGATATTTTATTTGTTATAGCCGGCGATGGCGAAATGCTATCTGGCTTGAAAGCTAAAGTTGATAATGCAGGTATTTCTGATAAAGTAATTTTTTTAGGAAATGTAAAAAATACTATGGAAGTTTATAAAATTTCAGATTTAACTTTGAATTGTTCAATTAAAGAAGGATTGGCATTGACATCATATGAGTCATTATCGATGGGCGTTCCGGTTATTTCGGCTGATGTTGGTGGACAAAAAGAACTTATAGATGACTCAGTTGGAGTTATTGTTCCTTGTCTTCAAAAAGAAACTGATATAAATGATTATGATTATTCGCAGGAAGAAGTAAATAATTATGTTGTTGCAATAGACAAAATAATTGAAAATCTTGAGAATTATAAAATTAATTCTAGAGAAAGAATTATTGAGAAATTTACTTTGGATAAGATGGCATTGAATATGGATAATGAAATTAAAAAAATATTTGCTAATCCAAATAAAGAAAAAATTAAATATGGTCAAAAATTATCAGAAGATATCCAACATCAATTAATTAATATCGAAGATGAATTTTTGTATGATATGGATACTGATATTTATTTAGTTAGAGAATAT
>DEUO01000165.1:0-154 GCA_002362595.1 Caryophanales bacterium UBA3260 | reverse complement strand
TTTAGTTAGAGAATATCATAAAAAAGTTTATGGAAGATATTATATAGATAAAAAAGGAAAAAATATTTTTAATTCAAAAAAAGAATTATTAAGAGATAAATTATGGCAATTTCCAATTTGGAGAAAAATTGTCAATTCTAAATTTTGGATATTA
>DEUO01000045.1:5760-11690 GCA_002362595.1 Caryophanales bacterium UBA3260 | reverse complement strand
ATATATATTTTATTTTTGACTTAAAAATTAAAAAATAATTAAATTTATTATAAAAAGATAAAGAGTAGAAGGGATTTTCTTTATGGAAGAAATTAATTTAAAAGAGTTATTTGAATATTTTAAGGAAAGAATACTTATTGTATTTACGATAATATTAGTCGTGTTAATTATTGGTTGCGTATATTCTGTATTCTTTAAGACACCAATGTATCAATCAAATTCGACAATAGTTCTAGTAAATGACGATGGAAGTTCAGAGTCTGTAACAAATGCCGAAATTCAATTAGGTAAAAACTTGGTTACAACATATAGTAGTATCATAACTTCAAGAAGAGTCTTAGAACCAGTTATTAATAACCTTTCTTTAGATTATAGTTATGAAAGACTAAAAGGCTTAGTTAGCGTATCGAACGATACTAAAACAGAAATTATTAAAATATTTGTTAAAAATAGTGATGCTGGATTAGCAGCTACTATTGCTAACGAAATAGTTAAAGTCTTCAATGAAGAAATAAAAAATATCTATAAATTACAAAATGTGTCTGTTATCGATAAAGCAATCGAATCAAGTAGTGCATATAATATTAATGTTGTAAAAGATGTTATTATTTATCTATTTGTAGGAATCGTTTTAGCTTTTGCAACAGTCTTTGTAATATTCTACTTCGATACAACTATAAAAAGTGCTGAAGAAGTCGAAAACAAATTAGGATTGCCTGTATTTGGTATTATTCCTAAGGTAAAAAGAAAAGAGAATAAGTAGGTGAAAGTATGAATGGATCAGATTTAATTATTAATATAAATCCTAAATCAATGTTTAGTGAATCAGTTAAAGGTATTCGTACAAATTTACAATTCTCAGCAGTAGATAAAGAAATTAAAACAATTTTAATAACATCAGCCCAAGCTGGAAATGGAAAATCTTTCATATCTGCAAACTTAGCAGCAGCTTATGGTCAAGATGGAAAAAGAGTTTTAATTATAGATTGCGACTTACGTCGTGGAAGACAACATGGTATCTTCAATGTAATGAATTCAACAACAGGTGGTTATTCAAATCTAATATTAAACTATAAAGATGGTGTAAAATTAACAAGATATATTGTTAAAACAACAGTCAAAAATATTGACTTAATACCAACAGGACCAACTCCACCAAACCCAATTGAACTGTTAGCTTCTAAAAATAATGGTGAAGTAATAAAAGAGTTACGTGAGTATTACGATATAATTATACTTGACTGTCCACCAGTACTTGGTATTAGTGATACAGTTGTCATGACTAAATATGCTGATGCTAATTTAGTAGTTGTAGCAGCAGGAGAAACAACAGTAGAATTACTAGAACGTTGTAAAAAAACATTTGAAACTGCAAAGTGTAAAATAGATGGAGTTATAATCAACAAAGCTAGTATTAAAGGAAGTATTTATTCTTCATATTATGCTAGTGATTACTATAGCAGTAGCAATAAAGATAAATAGGGGAAACGTTATATTAATACATATTTAATTAATATGTAAATGTAATTGGGGTGTAATTATATGAAAAAACAAGAAGGAAATAAAGAATCGACAGGGATATTTTACTCAGTGATAAAAAGATTATTTGATATAATATGTGGTCTATTAGGTATTATTATTTTAATACCAGTGACTCTTATTATAAAAATAATATCTGTTTGTTGTGGAGATTTTGATAGTATATTCTTCACCCAAAAAAGAATCGGTAAGGACGGAAAAGAATTTAATTTCTATAAGTATCGTTCTATGGTTCCAAACGCTGATAAAATACTATTTGAAATGCTTGAAAATAATCCAGAAATAAAAGCAGAATATGATAAAAATAAAAAATTAAAAGATGATCCTCGTATCACAGGAGTAGGCAAAATAATTAGAAGATTATCAATTGATGAACTACCACAATTATTTAACGTCCTAAAAGGAGATATGTCAGTAATTGGCAATCGTCCATACTTACCACGAGAAAAAGAAGATATGGGTGAATATTTCGATGATATTGTAAAAACCAAGCCAGGAATTACCGGATATTGGCAAACTAGTGGTCGCGAAGATGTTACATTTAAAACTCGCTTGAAATTAGAAAGCTATTATTCTAAAAATCGTAGTTTAGGATTAGATGTAAAAATATTCTTTAAAACATTCAAAGCTATTTTTGGTGGACATGGCGCTGCCGAATAAAATATATTAATTCATAATGAATTAATTTTTTTATGTTATAATAAAAGAGGTGATTTAAATGAAACTAGTTAAAGATTTTAATGAATATCAAATCTTAGATATGTCTGATGGCATGAAATTGGAATCTTGGAATGGCAAAGAACTCTTAAGACCAGATCCCCAAATCATATGGCAAACTAAATTACATCCTGAATATTGGGACCAAGTAGATGCTACATATCATCGTAGTAATAAGGGTGGTGGTTCTTGGGAAATATTTAATAAAAAATTACCATCATCATGGCTTATTCATTATAAAGACTTAGTATTTAACGTCAAATTAATGGGCTTTAAACATACTGGTTTATTTCCAGAACAAGCTTATAACTGGAATTTAATTCGTGAAATAATAACTAACTCCAATCGTCACGTAAAAGTATTAAACCTTTTTGCTTATACTGGAGCAGCTTCCTGCGCCGCGCTATCTGCTGGTGCCGAGGTCGTCCATGTTGATTCGTCGCGTGGAATGGTAGATTGGGCTAAAGAAAACGTTGCTTCATGTAACCTAACAGACAAACCAATTCGTTTCATTGTTGACGATGTTGTAAAATTTGTAAAAAGAGAAATAAGACGTGGTAATAAATATGACATTATTTTAATGGATCCACCATCTTTCGGTCGTGGCTCAAATGGTGAAGTATGGGATATCGAAAAAGACTTATATCCATTAGTAGAACTATGTACAGAACTTCTAAGCGATAATCCTTTATTATTCTTAATAAATTCATATACAACTGGTTTATCCCAAACAGTATTAGAAAATGTTCTAAACCTTACAATAGGCAAAAAATATCAAGGAATAATATCTAGTGATGAAATAGGTCTACCTTTAAAAAATAGCAATTTAATTCTTCCATGTGGTATATATGCAAGATGGATGTCATGTCAAGAAAACGATAAAAAGTAGGATAATTATATAAACCTATTTTTTTTTATGATAAAATAAAGTAAGAATAGGTGATTATATGAACAAAACAGATTTAATCGATAGCGCAATATATGAAACATTAAAACAGCATCCTGATTATCTAGATATCTATGCTTCAACAATGACAAGTACCATTCAAGCATCTGTTAATCCTAAAAACTTCACATCAAACAATGGTGCTCGTGAATCAGTAAGAAATTGTGAACCAATTGATTTTTTGAAATATGCTCTAGACGAACTTAATAAAATATATAGTGCTCTAACAGTTTTATATCCCAAAGTACTTAATGGCGCTAATATGAACTTTTACGAATGGAATAGTTTATGCAAATCATTTCCTGAAACAAATAGAATCTTAGAACTAATATATGAAGTACAACAAATAAAAGGAAATATTTTCAGTTACTTTAAAGCTAATCAAAATAAACTATTTTATTTAGTAGATACAGTCCTAAAAGTAAGATTTAGCCCTCGTTTCTTCGATAAAACTCAAGGATTTGATTATTCCTTATATCAAGGTCAAGAATTCCGTCAAAAAATAGATCAACTTTCTAAAAGTTCTTCTGATTATCAGAGTATTCAGGATAAAATTGATCAAAGCTATGCCCCATATACTAAAATAGAAAGTATTAATTACAATCCAAGTGCTATAAATCGCTGTGTTCGTGAAATTCTATCTGGAGCCCAAGTAGCACACCGACATAATGAATATGCAATTGATGGTAACCTATTTGCAACTCAAGACGTAGGAAAAAACGTAATCACCAAGAAGATTCAACTCTTATAATGACTCATCCACGTAACAAAGACTTTAAAATCCTTGCCGTAGCAGATGGCATGGGTGGTACCTCAGCTGGTGAAAAAGTAAGTTCTTATATAGTTGGTGAATTAAGCAAATGGTTTAGTGATTTACCACCAGAATTATACGAAAATCCTAATGCTGTATGCAATTTACTTGAAAAAGAAGTATATAGAATAAATAATGATGTATGTGAACAATAACACAACCGTAGTACTATCAACGCTGGTTCAACTCTTGTATGTGCTATAGTAACACATAATGTAACAATTATCTTAAATATTGGCGATTCTCGTGCTTATGTCGTAAAACAAGGCAAATTAAATATCGCTACTGAAGACGAATCCCTTGTATGGCTTGAAATGCAACATAAAGCAATTCAAGAAAGAAAAGAAATAACTCTAAAAGATATAAGTGACTTAAGATTTGACCCAGACAATAATAAAATAACAAAAGCCATCGGCTACCCAGACTTAGCTAAGCTTCAAATAGTAGGAGTAAAAAACGACCTATATGACAAACTTTTATTATTTAGCGATGGCGTTCATGACATTTTAAGCTCTGAAGACATTCAAGTAATTGCCAATAACACTTCTCCTGAAAAAATAACACAAGTAATAGTTGAAACAGCCCTAAACAAAAATGCTGAAAAAAGAAATTTACGTGGCGAAGTTGAAAGAGTAGTCGCGGGTGGCAAAGATAATACAACAGCAGCTGCATATATAAGGAGGTAAATATGACTAACATAAAAATAAAAAATGATAAAGGTGAAGAAAAAGAATATGAAGTATTATTCAATTACATCACTAAAGTAAATCATTTAGAATACATAGTATATACTGACTTTACAAGAAGTGAAGACAATATCATAAAATGTTATTCATCTATTCTTACTCCTGAAGGAAAAATAGAAAAAGTCGAAGATGAAGAACAAATAAAATTCATTGAATCAACCCTTGCATCTCTTGCTGATTTAAGCCATTTAAAATATCAAATAACAGAATACTAATTTGCATTTCATATTCTCCAAAACTGAGCATATATTTAATATGAAAGTGAGGAAATAAAGAATATGGAAATATTAAAAGTATCTAGTAAATCAAATCCTAGTAAAGTAGCAGGAGCTATTGCTAATATTTTTAGAGAAAAAGGTGGAGTAGAACTTCAAACAGTCGGTGCAGGAGCATTAAACCAAGCTGTTAAAGCTATTTCAATTGCTCGTGGATATATTTCCCCTAGTGGAATAAATCTTGTCTGTATACCAGCATTTACTGACATCGAAATAGATGGCAAAGAAAAAACAGCAATAAAACTCATTATAGAGGCCAAATAGGTCTCTTTTTATGTTATAATAAACATAATAAAGGGTGATACTAGTGAATAAAATACAAGAAATAATAAACGAACTAAAAAAATATATTTATTATAATAAAATAGAAAATAGTGACTTTGACAAAGTTAACATTCAAAAAAATCTATATAAATTACTTCGTGAATGCATAAAAAACGAAGTATATGAAGTAGAAATAGGTTCATACAAACTAAATATCAAACTAGATGAATTATCAGTTAAATATGAAACAGAAAATACCTTAGTAGAAGTTTCCAAAGAAGACGTCCATGTTGAAAACATATCTGAAACAAATATTGAATATTTCGTTATATCTCCAGTCGAATCTGAAGAATATAATATTACTATCCCAGCAATTATGGTTGAAGGAGTAATAAGTACCTATGATAATACATATGAAGAAATATACGAAATAACCATTTCTGAAGATATAGAAGACAATATCCGTAACTATATTAATCTTAATAATAGATTTGAATATGCTAGTAATGAATTTGATAATAAATATTCTGTTATAATAAAAAGAAATATTAATAGAGAAACTAAATATATTAATATTTATGACATCTTTAACAAAAAAATCGTAAAACCAGTTACTTATAACAGAAATAAAG
>DEUO01000045.1:0-5461 GCA_002362595.1 Caryophanales bacterium UBA3260 | reverse complement strand
AGAAGAACAATATCTTATGAATCCAAAACATATGATAATCTTATACCTACTTTAGATGATAAAAAATTAATAACTAGTTATTTATATGGTTTAATAGTAGAATTCTATACAGAATATGTGAATAATAATATTTAAAAGTGTAAAATCACTTTTTTATATGTCCAAAAAAGTTTATAATAAATACGAAAGAAGGAATAATATGAATATTATAGATGAAATAAAACAAAGAGCTAAAGCTAATAAAAAAAGAATAATTTTACCAGAAAGTATGGACTTACGTGTTTTAAAAGCTGCAAGTATTTGCGCAGATGAAAATATCGCAGATATAACTTTAATAGGTGATGAACAATCTATTAAAGAAGATGCAACTAAAAACGACATTGATTTAAGCAAAGTTACAATTATTAATCCTCTAAAACATAATCTAACAGATGAATTAATTAATACTTTCTATGAATTACGCAAAGAAAAAGGTATGACTCTTGAAGAAGCAAGAAAAACACTTCTCGAAGATTATATGTACTATGCTTGTATGTTAGTCCATAAAGGTGAAGCAGATGGTATTGTATCTGGTGCTTGCCATTCAACAGCTAATACCTTACGTCCTGCACTACAAATAATAAAAACAGCTCCTAATTCTAAATTAGTATCAGCATTTTTCTTAATGGCTGTTCCAAATTGTGAGTATGGTGATAACGGAACATTTATCTTCGCTGATTCTGGCCTTGAGCAAAATCCAACTCCAGAAAAACTAGCGGCTATTGCTGCTTCTTCATCAGATTCATTTGAATTATTAACTGGTCACAGAGCAATGACTGCCTTATTATCTCATTCAACTAAGGGAAGTGCTAAACATCCTGACGTTGACAAAGTATTAGAAGCCCTAAAAATCGTTAAAGAAGAATATCCTGAATATCAAATAGATGGTGAACTTCAACTAGACGCCGCTATTGTCCCAGAAATAGCTGCTACCAAAGCCCCAGATTCAAAAATAGCTGGTCATGCAAATGTTCTTGTTTTTCCTGATCTAGATGCTGGAAATATCGGATACAAACTAGTCCAACGCCTAGCCAAAGCAGAAGCATATGGTCCAATTACTCAAGGAATAAAAAAACCAGTAAATGACTTATCTCGCGGATGCTCTGTTGAAGACATCGTCGGTGTAGTTGCAATCACATCTGTCCAATCAACCAAATAAAAATGTTTCATTAATTGAAACATTTTTTTAACTAAGTAAGAATAGTGTAACAGCTGATAAAATAATCGCTACTCCTATAACAAAAGCAATAACTTGTATAACACTAACATTAGCAGCATTATCATAACTAACATCAGGATTCTTAAGTACTAATTTCTTTACCTTGCTTTCAACTTCTTCATAAGACCTATTCTCATTACTCTTCTCATTTTTCTTCATTTCTAATTCTGTGCTTTTATCAATAGCTTCTTGTTGCTTATCATTTATCTCACTATCATCACTATTTAATTTATTCTCAAGTTCCATAACATAAGCTCTAAAACTATTAAGAATAGACTTCAATTCATCAAGTAAAAAATCTTCATATATAATTAAATCCCCAAGATAAGAATAATATAAATCAACACTTTTTCTTTGCTCCTCTGTTAGTTCAGCAGGTGAATCTAACAAACGATAAAACTCATGAGTCGAAATTAAACGCACAACATCTTCTTGTACAACGCTATCTTCCGCTACTTTATTAGAAGTTTCATCTTTTCCTTCATCATCATGATTATGATTTTGCATAACTAAATCCCCATGTATATTACTTTCAAATGTAATAACATTACTATTAGTTCCATCAGACAAATCTTGTACTAGAGCAATATCATTTTCTTGATTACCCAAAACTCTATGCATCTTATCATCTCTATATGGTTTATTAACATTATTCATTTTATTTTCAAAATCTTCTGTAACATCATCACGATTACTAAAACGCGAAGCTTCATCCATTCTTATTTCAGGCATTTTTCTTGTCATCTCATAAATAAATTCATCTGGTGTAATATCATTACCTAAATGGCTAATTCTTAAATTCTCATAAATTGCCAAGACATCTAATCTATAATCATTTCTAAAAGTATGAGGTATTCCTTGACTATCAGTAATTGTAATAAACTCTTCCTTAAATCCATTTTTAATTCTTGAAACAACACTAATATTTTTCATTAAAGGACTTTCAGCCTTTATTTGTTCAACTTTTTCTTCAAGACCATTACCATTTATATTAGAATCCAACTCAAGTTTTGAATGTACCATTTCTGCATGAAGTCTAACTATTTTAAATATATCATCAGCACCGAGTACACTTAGCGAAGCAGCAAAAGAAGAATTCTCATTTAATAATCTTTCAATATTAAATTGACTTATATCAGTTCTTTCATTCTTATAAACTAAATAATTTCCATCCACTCTAAGTCCTTCAAGACTTTCTGGATATTGTTCATACATTTTAGCTAAAACATCCAAATTATTATCCAATATATTCATATTATCACCATATACTAATAGTATCAAATATTTAATATATTTTCAAATAATAATTAATATTGTATAATATCTTTGTGATGTCAAATGAAAAGAGAACTTAACGAAGAATTTATTATAGATTTATCAAAAAAAAAGAACGAACCAAAATGGATGCTAGATTTTCGTTTAAAATCATATGCTAAATTTAAAGAATTAGATAATCCTACATTCGGTCCAAAACTAGAATTAGACTTTAATAACATAACTTACTATAAAGGCAACGAAGAAAAAATAACAAATGACTGGAAAAAAGTAAATTGTAGTATTCGTAACAGCTTCGATAAATTAGGTGTTATTGATGCCGAAAAAAAGTATCTAGGTGGTGTTACTAACCAATATGAAAGCGAAGTAGTTTACCATAACCAATCTCTTGAAGAAGAAGGAATTATTTTTACTTCAACCGACGAAGCCTTGCAAAAATATCCAGAACTTTTTAAAGAATATTTTAACCATCTCGTAAATTATGCAGAAAATAAATATACTGCCCTAAATGGTGCTGTATGGTCTGGTGGTTCATTTATCTATATCCCTAAAGGCGTGAAAGTATCTCGTCCTTTACAAAGCTACTTTCGTATCGAGACAGAATCACTTGGTCAATTTGAAAGAACAATTATAATCGTTGATGAAGGAGCAGACTTAAGTTATATTGAAGGATGTACTGCCAAAGAATATAGTATTACCTCACTTCATGCTGGTGTAGTCGAAATATTTATCAAAAAAAATGCCCATTGTCGATATTCAACAATACAGAATTGGTCAACAGATGTTTATAATCTAGTAACTAAAAGAGCTATCGTTGACGATTATGGATTAATGGAGTGGGTAGATGGTAATATCGGAAGTAAAATAACTATGAAATATCCATCATGTATCTTAAAAGGAATAGGAGCAACAGGTAATTCAATATCAATTGCTTATGCTAAAGAACAACAAAACTTAGATGCCGGTGCCAAAATGATTCATCTAGCACCATACACTAAAAGTAATATAGTATCAAAATCTATTGCAGAAAAAGGCGGAACAAGTAACTATCGCGGTTTAACAAAAATAAGCAAAAACGCTCATCATAGTAAAGCGAGTATTAAATGTGATACTATTTTATTAGATGATATCTCAAAAAGTGATACTTTTCCAACTAATATAGTAGGCAATAAAACTAGTATTCTTGAACATGAAGCAACAATCTCTAAAGTATCAGCAGAAAAAATGTTCTATTTAACAAGTAAAGGTCTTAGTGAAGATCGTGCAAAAGAATTATTAATAATGGGATTCATTAGTGATTTTAAAAAAGAACTACCTATGGAATATGCAGTTGAATTAAATCGATTATTAAAAGAATAATTAAAATACCTAAAAAAATTCAAAACAAGCCTAAACCCAAAGTTTAGAGCTTTTTTATTTTCCAAATTTTTAATATCGCCTAGACAAAAAAAATTTTTAGAAATTATCTTAATTAAAAACACAAAAATGCCCATTTGCAAACTATTTTGATAATTGATATTATGCCATAGAAAGGAGGAAAAAAATGCTAAACCAAGTCGTTTTAGTCGGTCGTTTAACAGACGATTTAGAAGTAATAAAAACGGAGAATGGTAAAAAAGTAACACGTATGGTCTTAGCTGTTCAACGTTCGTATAAGAATAGTGAAGGTATATATGAAGCAGACTTCATTAGATGTACATTATGGAATGCAGTCGCATCAAGCACAAGTGAATATTGTAAAAAAGGCGATATAATCGGTTTAAAAGGACGCCTTCAAGTTACATCATACGAAGATCAAGACGGCAACAAAAAATACAATACAGAAGTAATCGCTGAAAAAGTAACTTTCTTATCATCAAAACCAGAAGAGCCATCAGAATAAATTACTTAAAACTTAATCACCCCAAAAAAAGTAATCGTTTTTTATTCGATACTTCTATATTTTTTGAAAAGTTAATTCATCAAGTTGATAAAGTGGATTGACTTTTTTTAGAACGGCAGTTCTTTTATCTTTATATGTTTTATTTCTGTTATCTCTTCTTTTTTCTAATTCATCATGAAGTAAGATAAAATGTTTTAACATTCTATTTCTTAAATCTTCATCTTTAGGTATATTAGTAAATCCTGACATAACAGCAACAATAGGAACTACTTCTGCCATTCTATCTTCATAATTATCACTCTTAATAATCGGTTTATTAACACAATCTTCGTATAAGTCAGAATATATTAAGCCAATAAGATATTTTTTATAAATTTCTTTAACTTCAGTATCAACACCCATTTTATCAAGTTCTCCTAATGGATCAAAATTACTAGTGAAGAATTCCCAAGTTAAATTAAGCGCACTTATATCATCACTTCCATTTTTAATATAAAAATTATATAAATTACATATAACATTTCTAAGTAATTCGTTTAATGTAATATAATTAGTTAAAATAGCCTGGCCAAAAAACATATCTATATATTTTTTATCTCCATTAGCTTCCATTCTTTTTATATTTTTAGAACATCTTTCTTTATCAACTAATCCATAAAAATAAGATTTTATCATATCCATACCAAAATCGTAATTTTCAACAAATAATTCTTCTATCTTCTCGATTGGTGTACTTTTTAAAAATCTAATTAAATTATTACTACCATCATAGTAGTTATAAATAAAATAAGTACCAGCAAAAAAATTAACAAATCTTCTTAAAGGTATTTCTTTACCATCTCCTACATCACATATAATAGTATATAGTTCATCAAAAGTTTCTTCATTTAATATACAATCACAATGACTTATTAAGTAATCTTTATCACTTATTGTATTACCATCTTCATCTATAAAACTATTATCAAAATCGCTTTGTGACATCTCTAAAGTATAATAACAATACTGTTCATATATATCAATTATATAGGTTATTAAATAATTTT
>DEUO01000089.1:2016-4514 GCA_002362595.1 Caryophanales bacterium UBA3260 | reverse complement strand
TACTAAAATTAATAAGCCTCTCTTCGTATTTTTCTTCATCTTTATTACTCCTCTCTATAATACCATTTTACCACCCATTTATTTTACGTCAACAAGCCATCTACACTTTTATATAATATTTACACTTTATTTTTTCATTAGTGTAAACATACTTTTATCACAAACAAAAATAATCTAATACATTTATTAGATTATTTATTTGTTCGCTTGTTTTTACAAATTATTAATAATATAATACGTATAGGAATATTTAGTTAGTTTAGGTACTATTCTCCTTTACTTTTTAAAAGTGGAAGGAGGTGAAATTATGAGAAAGTCAGAGAAATATCTTTGCACTATCATAATGCTCCTTATTTTAGTGATTTTAATCATTTTAATAAAAATAGTACCAACTGTTTAAAGTCGGTACTAAACAACATAACATTGGAATAGTACCTAGCTCTACAAAACTAGATATTCCTTTTTTTATTATATTCAAGTTTCCTTGACATATTCATAATAGCATTTTTTACTGTTTTTGTCAAAAGAATACTATAATACAAAATTCATATCTAACCAAATATATATACATATATAAAAAAAGGAACCCTAAAGTTCCTAATATTTATTCTAAACTATATTCAACACTACCATATTCATTATTTTGAACTATTGTCTTATTTATACTAACGTTCTTTTCATCTTCATTTACAGGTGCAAAATTAGATATAGAAGTAGCTGAATCAACTATTTTAGCAACTATTTCAAATCCCTTTTGATATCCATCACTACTCTTACCTAACATTAAACCAAATGCCGAATTTAATTCATCTAACTTAGTAAAATAGAATATACCAACACTTCCTTGTGAAGATACTTGAATACAGAAGAATTTTCTATTATTAATTACTTTCTCTTTATAACTACCTAATGTTATACCAGTAGCTTGCAGTTCTGCAATAACAGCAGAAGGATCAGTAACTAGTTCTTCGTAATCATAACTTCCTAATCCAAAACTACTCATAAAGTTAACACTATCAGAGAATGTTAAAGTAGAAGAAGCATCTTTTTGATATTTAACTCCTGTAGGTATCACAAATTTATATCCATAATATTCTACTACATTACTATCACTTACTACTTTATTGTCATTTTTATCATCATCTTTATCTTTGTTCTTATCAGCATCTTTATCTTTGTTCTTATCATCATCTTTATCTTCGTCTTTATCTTCTTTGTCTTTCTTATTATCTGAATCTTTCTTATCTTTTTCTACTACTTTATTATCATTACTAGTACTAATTACTTTATATGCAACAAATCCTCCTAAACCAATAATAACTACAACTAAAGCTATTACTATTATTATAAATAAGTTATTCTTTTTAGGTGTTTGTTGATTATAATTCATACTATTCATCCCACTATCTATTGGTTGATTAAAATTCATAGGTTGCGCTTGATTAGCATTTGGCATCATTGGCTGAGCCATTGGATTTACTCCAGGTTGATTATTTACTGGTTGACCACCAACTTGTCCTTGATTATACATTGATTGATTATTAACTCCCATTCCAGGATTAACACTAGATTGATTAACCTGTTGTGGTTGTGGTGTTGATTGTACTGGAGCTTGTTGTACTGGTTGTTCTACTGGTTGAGCAACAGGTTGACCAACTGGTTGTTGTACTGGTGCTTGTTGCTGAACTACTGATTGTGTAACTGGTTGACTTAAAGGTTGTACAGCTTCTCCACATACTCTACATACACTATCTCCTTCATATATTACATTTCCACATTTTCTACAATTCATATTCTCTTTCTCCTTCTACTTAATATTCAATAACTTTGAATAATACTCATTGCCATATATATCACGTATTTTAAATACACAATAATATTCTTCATTATCATCTAAAGATGATTTTTTTAATTTAATATCTTTAATATTTAGTTTAAAAGCATTAATTATTCCATCATTATCCCAATTATCAGTATAATTACCTTTTTCATCTAATATTCTATAATGTGAATTAACAAAAGATGCAGTAGTATACTCTTCTGGATTAATAATAGTTCCTGCTACTCCATTTTCTGAATCTAATTGAACATAACTAGTAATTTTAGGTTCCTCATCAATTATATCAATAGAAGCCGTAACAGCTGTAATCTTCCAATCAGATAAATTTTCTGAAGAAGCATATTCTAAAACAGCATTTGTTATTAATGACTTCTTCCCACTCTTACTTCTTTCTACTAAAAGTAAAAAACTCTCACTAGAATCAGATATATCATGTACTTTAATTAAATTATTAGCTGTATTAGTTTTTAATATTCCATCATCACTTATCTCTGTATTATCAGAGGAATATATTGGTTGATACATACCATCTTCTTTTACTTTTCTAAATACTATATATATAGAATCAGCATAATCTTTTTTTTGTTCTTCAGTTAATTGCAAAGTAAATTCATTTTTATTTATTGTATAATTATTATCTACTATATTACTTTGTACA
>DEUO01000089.1:1570-1780 GCA_002362595.1 Caryophanales bacterium UBA3260 | reverse complement strand
TATCTACTATATTACTTTGTACAAATGAAGAACTCTTTTTTGAAGTACTTAAACTATTAAATTGACCTATAAATTTATAATAAGGACTATTATCATCTATTCCTTTATATACTTTTAAAAACATTTTTTGTATTGAATTACTAGCATTATATGGAAAATATATTGACATTCCATGTGATTCTTTTTGTCTACTCCAATTATATATTACTG
>DEUO01000089.1:1100-1284 GCA_002362595.1 Caryophanales bacterium UBA3260 | reverse complement strand
ATTATATATTACTGCATCCTCTATAGCATCCAATAATTCTTTATTATCTTTTTTACTATATTCTCCTAATTTATCTATTAATTCATATAAATCAACTGTATCATAATCTTTAACAGCAAATGAAGTATAACCATATTGATATAAATTACTTCTTATTCTAACTATATCTCCATAATTTTCTTTT
>DEUO01000089.1:0-886 GCA_002362595.1 Caryophanales bacterium UBA3260 | reverse complement strand
ACTATATCTCCATAATTTTCTTTTAAATCTATACCTTCTATAAATTCATCTAGTAATTCATTAACTTTCTTTACTTTAGTTAAATCTATAACTGAATACATTGGCATTGTACCATATCCAAAAGGATCTAACTCATCAATCTGTCTTTCATATGATGAAATAAATTTTTTTCCATATTCTATTCCATCATCCGTATTTTCTACATCATTAAGAAAGTTAAGTACTGATGAATCTCCTCCATTTGTTACTTCTTCTGATGCTATTAAGTAATTAGCATAAGGGGCAAACACATTAGCTACTTCTATTGTTCCATTTAAACATGTTCTAAATAATATTGTATTTAATTTATTTTTTTCATTAAATTTACTATTATCTAAAGCTTCACTAAAATCATTAAGTGATAAATTATCTTTAGTAAAATCATCATATATAGCACCTTGTATAGCACCACCATGATTATATAGTATTAAATCATAATATTGTGTTTCATAATTATCATAACCATAATCTAAGAATTCTTGTAAAGTATCAGCATCTCCCATATTTTTCTTATTTTCTGATTTAATCTTTTCAAATCCATCTTCAGTTAATTTATATAATCCATTTTCATCATTTTTTATAAAATTATGCCATTCTTCAGTTCCGCCTGTATATAGTAATATATTCATTTTATCTAAATCTATTTTATCTACATCAATAGATTCTAAATCATATGTTGCTATTTTACTTTCTGATTCTAAATTACTTCCTACCATATAAAGCATTACTGTTCTAGATCCATCTTTTAAAGTTCTTCTATTTCCATTATCATTTATAAGTAATAAACTTGTTATAGCAAGTAATATAACTACTATTAATAATAAAGATATAATAGATTTAGATAAAA
>DEUO01000061.1:6524-7189 GCA_002362595.1 Caryophanales bacterium UBA3260 | reverse complement strand
TATAAAACAGATATTTTTATAGATAAAGAAGATGTAGAACATTTTAATAAATTAAATATTAGTAAAGATAATATTGAAATAATAATAAGAGAAAATATAAAAGATAAAGATAAATATATAAAAGATATTAGTAAAGAGTATGATTGGATAATATTCTTTAAAAAAGATATAGATGAAGTAAAAGAAGAAAATAATATTATATATAGTCCAATTAATTTAAAAGGAAATATAGATATATTTAAAAATATTAGTTTTACTGAACATGCGAAATTAAAAAAATATTATCATGATTTTTCAAATTACTATATGTATACATTAGCTAATGATACAGAAAAAGAAAGTGAATTCTTAATAAAATGTTTTAAAAAATATTTAAGTAAAGATACAGGTAAAGTAATAGATTGTTGTTGTGGTGTAGGAAGACATTCATATATAATGGCTAAAAATGGATATAAAGTTACAGGAATAGATTTTTCAGAAGATCAAATAAATAATGCAAAAAAAATACATAATCATGATAATGTATCATATAAAGTAATGGATATTAGAAATTTCGAATTAGAAGATAAAAATTATGATATGTCATACTGTATGTGGACAACGTATAACTACTTATCATTAGATAGTGACTTAAAAAAATTTATAATATCTAATTATAATCATCA
>DEUO01000061.1:6193-6394 GCA_002362595.1 Caryophanales bacterium UBA3260 | reverse complement strand
ATCATCAGAGTAAAGGAGGAATATTAATACTAGATAGTAAAAATATTCCAAGATTAGAACCACATAGATTATATAATAGATATACAGAAGAAGATAAATTTAAAATGGAAATACTTATAAATAAATATGTATTTAATAATATTCAAAATTCACAATATTTTCTTTTTATAAATGACAATAATACTAAGAAATTCTTTTGCT
>DEUO01000061.1:5574-5927 GCA_002362595.1 Caryophanales bacterium UBA3260 | reverse complement strand
CAATAATACTAAGAAATTCTTTTTTGATGATGAATTTGTTAGGTTTTATACTATAAAAGAATTAAATAATATAATAGATGGTTATTACGAAATAGTTGATATATATGGTGATTTTGATATGAATATATATGAAGAGAATATAAGTAATAGATTTATTACAATATTAAGAAGAATATAGTTAAAAACTAATAATATATGTTAAAATTATTTTATAAGGAGAAGAAGAATGAAGTTAAAAGTTTTAGAAGATAATAATACTTTTATAGATATGTATTATTTAGGTGAACCGGCAGTAAGCTATTACATAGAAGATGGGAAAGATAAAATACTTTTAACATATATTATTAGTTTTT
>DEUO01000061.1:0-5324 GCA_002362595.1 Caryophanales bacterium UBA3260 | reverse complement strand
TATTCAAAAGCATTTATAGATAATGCTAATATGATGAATATTGATTTAAGTAAAGTTAATAAATTAGTAATATCTCATGGTCATAATGATCATACTGGAGGATTAGAATTTTTTAAAGAAGTAAAAAATAATATAGAATTAATAGCTCATCCTAATTGTTTTGATTATAAAGAAGATTCAACTGGATTATATATTGGATCGCCATTAGATAAAGATGAAATAAATAAATTATATAAATTAAATTTAACTAAAGGGCCTGTAAAAGTTAGTAATAATATCATTTATTTAGGAGAAATACCTGTTTTACATGAATTTGAATCTAGATATTCTATTGGTAAAACAGTTATTGATAAAAAAAAGATAGATGATACTATTATTGATGACTCAGCTATAGTTTATAAAAGTAAAAAAGGATTATTTATTATAACAGGATGTTCTCATAGCGGAATATGTAATATTATAGAATATGCTAAAAAAGTATGTAATGAAGATAAAGTATATGGAGTTATTGGAGGATTTCATTTATTTATAAATAATGATAGATTAAAAAAGACAATAAAATATTTAAAGGAGAATAATATAGAGTTATTGTATCCTTGTCATTGTGTTTCTTTGGAAGCAAAAGTTGAAATTGCTAAAGAGATGGAAATACATGAAGTTGGTGTTGGATTGGAAATAGAGATAGAAGGTTAGATTGGTAACTAAAGATGTCTCTTTTTGGGTAGAGAAATTTATGCTAAAATAGTTCATATAAAAGCGTTTATTAAAAGGGAGATTGTTATTATGAATAATTTAAATGAATACAAAGAACATGAAATTAAAGTTTTGGACGTTAATATTGATGCTTTAACTGAAAAACTAGAGAAGATTGGTGCTGAAAAGGTTTATGACGATACAAGAACTATTATTGCACTAGATACAGAAGATAGATATTTTTTAAAACAAAAAGATAAATTAATAAGAGTTACTGATGAAGGAAGTATAAAAGTTACAATGCATGTTAATCAAAGTCAACCAGAAATAAAAGCAGGAATTAAGTTTAAAACAAGTAGACTAAAGGAAACTATGGATTTTTTTCATGAAATGGGACTAGATCCGATAAGTAAAGTAAGTGTGCCAAGAATTTCTTATGAACTTGGTAAAATAGATTTTGATATTGATAGTTTTCCTGCTATTCCATCTTTTTTAGAAATAGATATAGAACATATTGAAGATGAAGGTTATAGCGTAGAATCATTGTTAAAAGAATTAGGACTAGAGAATAATAAGGTTGTGGTTATGGGAACAGAAGATATACATAAATTATATAATATTGATTATTTTGATGTATATAAAAGTAACCAAGATAATTAATTATAATAAGATGTTAAAAAATCATTCAAAAGAATGATTTTTTGTGCAAATTTTCTTAAATTTTTAATTGTTATTATCTTTTAATAATTTCTTAAGCATTTTATTTTGGCTATCTAAATTTACTATACTAATATGAAAATAACTATCTATATCTAAGGGATAATCTTCAATAGAAAAACCTTCTATTTGAGCAGACATTCTTTTTACTATAATACTTATATTATGAAACATTCTTGATAATATCTCATTACTTTTAGTAATAGTATTGGCATGATAATATTTTCTATACCTATTAAATAGGAAATCAGGAATCATTATTTTACTAATATTATTGTCACTTAATATTTTTAAAAACATTGCTAAAATTAGGACAAAACTTGGAGATATATTTCTATTATCTTTTACTCCTTGATTAACAGGATTAACTGCTTTTCTATAGAACGGATTATTAATATCACAAAAGCGATTTCTACCTCTTTGAACGGTATAAATGTAACATGTATTATCATTATCTATAGCATATCTAATTAAAGGAAGATTATATGATTTACCATTTATATCCATAGAGAATAGCATAATAAATGGAGTTTCTAAGCCCGTACTTTCAAGTTCCCTTTCAGCATAGAAAGAAACATTGTCATATTCAAATATTTTAGTACGCTTATTATATTGTTCTAAATTGTTGTCATAAAAAAAACTAATTCTAGTTAAAATGAATTTATTTAAGTCATTGGCGTCTGATGAAGATAGATTAAAAAGCATTATATTAAAAATATATGATAAATCTTGATATTCTTCTAATTGGATATTATTTTTTTTATTAAATTCATTAACTGCTATTATATATTGAATTAAAAGATTAGATAATTCTTCTATATCAGGTATTATAATAATTGGCTTATAATATGTTTCTTCTTCACGAGGAATGATGTAAGCCATCTTACCTTTTATTTCTATTTTATATTTACCTTTTTCTGTTACTTCTTTAAAAAAGAAATCTAATATGTTATTTGGTATTTCTAGCATAGTAACCCCTACTTCTGGTGGTTTAGTCTAACATAAATATATGTATTAAGCAAGTATTATCTGATAAATGCATTAATTAGAATAAATTTTATAATATGAGAAAAGTAAAATAAGCCATTTGTATATTTTGTGATAATAATGGTATAATGATTAATAGTGAGTGCCTTGAAACATTAGAGTATTCTTTAAACAATTCTATAATGGTAAAATAAAACAATTGGAAAAGAAATATAATTTATTGAGTTTAGATAGAAACTAACTAATGAACAATATAATACTTATTATGGTATAATCTATAGGTATATATAGATAAGAATATTTAAATTAAATAAAAAATGGAGGTATTTATAATGAATAATAGAAATGAAATATTAAATAAATTCTATAATGAAGCATGTGATGAAGATATACGATTAGATTCAAAGCATGAACAGTTGGAGTTTTTAACAACTGATAGATATGTTCAAAAATATTTAAAGCCTGGATGCAGAATACTGGAAATTGGGGCAGGAACAGGGAAATATTCATTACATTATGCTAATCAAGGATATAAGGTTAATTCTATTGAATATGTACAACATAATTTAGATATATTAAAAAGTAAAATTACTAATGAAATGGATATAATTGCTGAGCAAGGAGATGCTATTGATTTATCAAGGTTTGATAATAATACTTTTGATATTGTATTGGTTTTAGGGCCTTTATATCACTTGTATACTGAGGAAGAAGTAAATAAATGTATTATTGAAGCTAAGCGAGTATGTAAAAAAGATGGAATTATGATGTTTGCTTATTTGCCTAATGATTCAATAATGATAAGTTGGGCATTATTAAAAGGTCATTTAAAATCTGGACAAGATAATAAACAATTCGATGAAAATTTTAAAATGATTTCAGAACCAAATGAAATAATGAGAGCATTTTATATTGATGAAATAGAAAAGATTATGTGTTCAAATGGTATTGAGAAAATTGTAAATATTTCAACATCAGGAGTTGCTCCACACTTTAGAGATATTATTGATAATTTATCAGATGAAGAATACGAGATATGGAAAAATTATCATTTCAGTTCATGTGAGAGAAAAGAAGTACAAGGATATAGTACACATATGCTATATATTGGTAAAAAAGATAGTGATTTATAATAAGACACTATCTTTTTTATTCTATAAAATTTTTGGAGAATTTATCTATTTCTAAAAAGTCGACTTTACATCAAAAAAGTCCTCCTTCCTAGAAAGAGAACTTTAAGTTTTATATAAAATAAAAACTCACGATACCATATTGGTTCGTAAGTTGTTTTCAAATGGAGCGGGTGATGGGAATCGAACCCACGTTATCAGCTTGGAAGGCTGAAGCTCTACCATTAAACTACACCCGCAAAATCAGTAGGCAATATTAATTATAACAGAATATTTGTAATTTGCAATAGTTTTTGCCTACTTTTTTGTGAAATATTAAATTAATTTTGGGTTTTTACCTTATTATTTATGAGTTGATATATATTTTCTTACTTCTTCTGCATCATCTAAATGGACTTTTTCATGTCCTAATATTTGATAATCTTCGTGGCCTTTGCCTAATATTAATACTACATCATCTTTATCAATCATATCTAATGCTTTAGTAATAGCTTTTCTTCTATCTAATTCTACTTCAAAATTATTTGTTTTTACTCCGGTCAATATATCATTCATTATAGCAGATGGTTCTTCTGTACGAGGATTATCACTAGTAAATATTACATAGTCAGAATTTTCTGTAGCAATGTTTCCCATAATTGGTCTTTTTTTGGGATCACGATCTCCGCCACATCCAACTAAAGTAATTACTCTACCCTTTTTATTTTCCGTAAATGCTTTTATTATTTTTTCTACAGCATCTGGAGTATGTGCATAATCTACTACTGCTTCTCCTTGTTTTACTTTAATCTGTTCACAGCGTCCTTTTGGTGGGTATATAGCATTTGTTACACTTATTATTTCTTCTATACTATATCCGATATTATTAATTAAAGAAAGACTTGTTAGATAGTTATATACGTTAAATGTACTGCGTAGATTAGTATCTACTTCATATTCTGTGCCACTAATATTTAACTTAATATGTGTACCATGTTCAGTATTATTATATGATAATATTTTATAATCTTTACCATTTAGTCCATATGTTTTAGTATTATTATATGATTGTTCCCATGATAATGCATGTGGATCATCTGCATTTATTAACATTGGACCTTCTAATTGTTTTAGTATTAGTTTTTTTGCTTCTAGATAGTTTTCCATTGTTTTATGATAATCTAAATGGTCTTGTGTAAGGTTAGTAAATGCTGCTACTTTATATTTTATTCCTTTTACTCTTTCTTGGTGTAAGGCATGAGAACTTACTTCCATTATTACAGTTTTACATCCTTTTTCTTTAGCTGTTAATAGTAATTCATATAAGTCTAATATATTTGGTGTTGTATTAGGTAATTCAATAAAGTCTTCATCTGGTAGATAGAAACCTATTGTACCTATATATGCTGTTTTATTACCTAGTTTGTTTAATATTTGATATGTTAGATATGCTGTTGTTGTTTTACCATTAGTTCCTGTTACTCCAAGTATATCTAACTTATTTATTTCATCTTGATAAGTGTTACTTACGTAGTCTGTTAACCATTTTTCAGTATCATCAACGATTATTTTTTCTACAGAACAATCTATATCATGATCTATTACGACTTTAGTTGCACCATTTTCAATGGCTTTGTTGATAAAGTCGTGTCCATCAACAGTAGAACCTTTTAATGCTACAAATGTATCTCCTTGTACTATTTTTCTAGAATCTATTTTAATATTAATCATAATATTCACCTCTATTAATTATATTATATAATATTAGAGAAAGATGCAACTATTATAAATCCACGTTATTATATTATAATAATCTTA
>DEUO01000171.1 GCA_002362595.1 Caryophanales bacterium UBA3260 | reverse complement strand
AACATAAAATAAAAATTAGTAAATAAAAAATATATGAACATAAAAAATATCTAATTGCTCATATAATTTTTCTAAATCCGAATTTTACTAAAATACACAAAAAAAGTACTCAACTGAGTACTTTTTTATATGCACTCATAATAGAATTAAATTTGACAAAATGAATAATTAAAGTATAATATTTGGCGTAAAAAGAGGGGATAATAATGACAAATATATTAGATAAAATATCTTTCTATGAAAAACAAATTTTGTCTGAAACAAGATTCATAGAATCTCCTAATTCATACATTTATGACATGACTGAAATTGAAGCAACAGGTGAATTGACTGAATATTTAAAAGCAATTATATATAGAAATGCTGAACTTCTTCTTGAAATGAAAAAGAAAATTGATCAAAAAAGAAATTCTTTATCCTCATTAAGACCACTAACAATTTCGAATGATAAAACAACAAAACAAATAGAAGATCCTCGTCTATCCTCAAGTGAAGATCAATTTTCTTATTCATCATCTAAAGAAGAACAATCAAGTTCTTTGAAAAAAGCGACAAATACTTTAGAAACTTCTCTTTTTGAAGCAGAAACGTCACTTATTTTAAAAAGCTTATCTCACGATGAAAAATTAAAATTAAAATTATATTTTTTAAAACAATTAATAGAATTAAAAAAACAAATAAGAGCATGTATCTTTGATGATTATACAAAAGATATTAGTGATTTACAAAATCAAATAGTTAAGTGTGAACTCGCTATAGAACAAATTAATCTAGTAGAACAAGAAGAAAGTTTAACAGAAACTGAAACATCTGGTATAAGTAATATAATATTAGTACCAGATTTAGATAATCATAATAGCTATCTTTACGGAGATATTTTAAGATACATTGAAAGTCGTAAAGAAATAAAAAATGTTATTGATAAAATTATTGATGGATATTTTTTAAAAACTAAAGATACTAAAAGTATTGAAAGTAATAAAGATTCTAAACTATATGAATATAAGCATCCAAATGGTATTAGAGTTTTATATATTGTTAATAATGGTTATATTTTTATATGTTCTTTATTTTTTAAAGATAAACAAAAAAGTATACGTATAAATAATTATTATGAAGAAGCTGTTAGCAGATATCAAGCCAGTTTACCTTATATGCAAGAACAAATGAATAATCCTGACTTCTATATTGAGCAATGTGAATATACTGCAAGCATAAATTCAATTTTAGAACAAGGAATAAGCTTATCCAAAAAGGTAGGTGAGTAATATGGAACTTATAGATCGAATATATAGTTTAGCAAAAAATTCCATTATCGATACTAGATTATCTCTTCAAAATGATAATTTATCTGAAATAAAAAAAGAAATAGAAAGAGTAGCTAGTATAGCTGAGAAAAATAATAAAAAAGATTTACTTAATTTAAGTAATTATGAATTTTTTAGAATGTATATGATGCTTGCTAATTATACCCTTCCTTATTATGATGAATTAGAAGATTTACTACAAAACCAAGAACAAAATATAAATAGTTGGTCTTATACGAAAGAAGGACAAATAATCTTTGAAATAGTTAGCAAGCAGCTAGATAAAGATACAGCAAGTGATAGCGAATTATTTACCCTTCTTAGTTCTTTAAATTTAACAGCTGAATTTACTCAATTTTATCTCCGTATGCCTTTCCACTCATTGTATATCTTTATGCGTTTTAAAACTGAAGTAATACGATTTAAAAAACGTCAAGGTACATCTTTAACATCAGAAGCAAGTCTAGAAAAAAGCTTATATGAAAAAACAAGAATGAAAGATTTAATTAATGCTGCTCTTGAATGTATCAAAGAAGAATTAAAAGAAGATAAAAAAAATCGCAATAATATGAAAAGTAGAATAAAAGTTACTGAAGAATTAATTTCAATGATAGAAAATGGTGATTTAAAAAACGTATTGGGAATACCTGACGACTGGCATCGTTATTTAGAAGTTGATATATTAGAAGAACTATATAATTTAATTCACTATAATATGTTACAACAATATAAAGATTTAAAAAAACAATATAAAGAACTAGAAAGCCAGATAAGTTCTAGTCCACTAAGAAAATATCTTTTTGATAAAGGGATAGATTATGAAACAATTCCTATAGAAATAAGAAATAAACTAGAACCAATTCCGTCTATTGTAGAAAAAATAAAAAGAATAGAAAATTTAGGTATAGATATTGATACTATTTTAACCAAATTTATTCAAGTTTTAGAAGAATATAATGAAGAGAAAATAAAATTTTTAGAGTCATTAATAAAAGTATCTGCTTTAACAAAAAATACTTTACAGAAAAATTTATTATCTATACTAGAAGATAAATATTCTGAAGTTAAAACAAATTATGAAATACTGAAAAATATAATAGATTTTAATAATATCTTTTATAATGATCATATATTATTTTTAAATCCTCATACATTAAGAAATATTATTTCTGTCTTAAAAGAATATAACTTAACTAAAAATAATTATCT
>DEUO01000027.1:860-2925 GCA_002362595.1 Caryophanales bacterium UBA3260 | reverse complement strand
TATTACATATATAGTTTTGATTTAGTAAATAACGAAGAACTAAAACATCAAAAAGAACAATTTAAAATGACTAAAAAACACTATTTTATTATAATCATTCCTATAGTATTAATAATAATATTAACTGGAATAATCGCTTATTATGTCTTTATTTATGAAAATAGTAGTAATAAGTTAAAACGTAATTTACTAAATCAAAACTATATATGTAATAAAGAAACTTGTTCTATTAATGTTGATGATAATACAGAAACAGTTGATTATAAGACAGGTATATTGACAGTAACTAATGTCGACTATACATATATCATTAATCAAAATTATGTAACATATCAAGATAATAACAAAGAGTTAGTTTGTACATATAGAAACAACAATTACGACTTTTATAAACAAATTGACAAGTCATTTACGCAGAATACCAATTGTGAAGTTTACATACCAACAATAAATAAAACTATCAAAAGATATCAAGAAATCTTCGACTCTTCAAAAATAAATGTAAACGACCTAAAAAAATAAATGTAAACATTCCCTAAATTTAGACAAGGGAATGCTTTTTTAATGCTATAATCAAAGTAGGAGAATAAGGATTATGCAGAAGTACAAAAAAATAATATTACTAATATTAATTACACTAATAATTACTAATTGTGGTAATAAAAATTACAAACTTAATGAAGAAATAACTTTAAAAGGTCGTATATCTACAACTGAAATTACTAAAGACAATGAAACAAAAAAAGTCAAAGTATTAAACTTAGATGAACCTATTATTATAGATGGAACTAAAATAAATAAAATAGAAATAGATTATGATAAAGGCATAAAAGACGATTATGACATAACTATTATGGGTAAAATAACCGAAAATAATGGTTCAAATGGTGATTTGTCATATTCATTTAAAGTATCTGATATTGATAATATCTTATCATTTATTAATACATTCGGTAACGATGACTTTACTTTTGCAATTCCATCAGAACTAATGAAAAAAATAAATGTTAAAGAAATCGACAAGGGATTTACTATATATAGCTCAGAAAATTCCGAAATATTAAGTATAAAAGCCGTATCTAAAGCTGAATTTAATAAAATAAACACTGGTAATATCGAAAAAGTAACATCAAACCGTAATAAAGTAGTAATAATCGAATTTAGTTCAACAGATAAAGAAAATGATAACTATGAAACAGCTAGTGAAGTCCTAAATGAATTGCCTAAAATAAAATCAACAGTTCAACTAAAATAACTTATTATCAAAAAAAGGACAATTAAGTCCTTTTTATTTATTCCATTAATGAACAATTACCTAATGCATAAGTATCTTCTAGCTTACATCTTAAAATAACATTTTGATTACCAGTATATTTAACTTCGTTCCAATCTATTAAAAAATAATTTCCTACACTATTATCTTTATTATAATTATCTTTACTATCATATAATTTATATTTATCTTGATCAGTTACCATATATCCACTAACTAAAAAATAAGTATCCTTTATTAATTTTATATTATTTACCAAATCACTAAGACTTATCTCTGTAACACTTGCATAATTAATTGGATCATGACTTATTTTAGACAAATGTACTTCACCAGATTTTATATCAACTGTACCAACAAAATTAACTAAATCTCCAACTTTAACATTTGCTTTATCTTCATTAATAGATGTTGTTAAAACAATATTACTATTTTTACCTTCAGTTAATACTATAACTACATCAGTACCTCTTTTACTTATTCTAGATACATAACCGCTACTCATATACCATATACCACTCTTATGCTTAGAATAACTAAGTAAATATAATTGTGTAATAGGATAATCTTCACCATTTAATTTAGCATCTACACTAGGAACATTATTAATATCTAATACATTAATAGGTTCTTCTTCTTTTTTTTCTTTCTGTTTACGAACAATAAAATTCCATAATATTACAGACATAAAACATAATATAATAATAGTAATAGATAATATAACTATCTTATGTTTCTTTAAAAAATTCATATAACCACCATCTTCATTATATTATTTTTAATAATTTAAAA
>DEUO01000027.1:0-743 GCA_002362595.1 Caryophanales bacterium UBA3260 | reverse complement strand
TTAATAATTTAAAACTAGTATTTTAATAAAAAATGTTATAAAATGATACAGGAATTAAGGTGATAACATGGAAAAAGAAGAATTATATAAAGGAATTATTGATTATGTAGAAAATACAGACGGCTTTATTAAGTACAATAATATGCATATTGAAGAATTAAAAGATAATTACGCTAAAATGTATGTAGATATAACTAAAGACTCTCTAAATCCTAGTAATATAGCTCATGGTGGCTTAATATTTGGTTTAGCTGATTCAGTAATGGGTATGGCAGCACGTACTAATAATCATAATGTAGTAACAATAAATTCATCTATTGAATATTTAAAACCTGGTAAAGGGAGTCGCTTAACTGCTGAAACAGAAGTCTTAAAAGTAGGTAAAACAACAGCTGTATATCGTGCTAACATCTATACAGATAAAAATGTCTTATGTGCTATAGCAACAGCAACATATTTCTTCATTGACTAATAGTATTGAAATATATATATAAAAGTAGTATATTTTAGTTAGTGCCATATATATCTATATATTGCCTAGTTAAAGGAGAACAGACATGAAAAAAATATATATAATACTAATAGTAGCAATAGTTGCTATTCTATCAGTATTTCTTATCTTTAAATTTACTAACAACAAAGATACAAAAGAACCAGATAATAATGAACAAATAACTGAAAATAAAAATGTACCAGAAGCAGTAAATTATAAAGATAAAAAATACTGATAGAATAGCAACTAT
>DEUO01000008.1 GCA_002362595.1 Caryophanales bacterium UBA3260 | reverse complement strand
TCCATCATCTAAGTTATTAAAAATTTATATACTAAATATTTAGAAGAACTATTAGAAATAGAATATAGTTCTGTATTTGTTAAGAGTAAATCTATAGAATTATCTTCAAAGAAATATTTAACTGATAAAGATGGTAATGC
The DNA here is from genome assembly GCA_002362595.1 of Caryophanales bacterium UBA3260. The sequence continues at coordinate 10,423 of DEUO01000008.1, read as the reverse complement.
TATATCTGATAGTTTTGATAGTATTAATAAGTTAGATGATGGAAGATTTGTCGCTTGTAATATTGATAGTAATTATTTCCATCATTATGTTTTTTTTGATCAGAACGGGAATATAACTAATAGATTAGATAATGTAGTTTTAGATTCTTTTAGTAATGGTATAGCTAGAGTAAGAACAGAAAATAAACCAATATTATATGGATTTGTTAAACAAACTGGTGAAGTATTAGGTGAAATAAAATGGGGCTACTATAGTGGTCAAGAAAGTGAAGGATTAACTAGTGTACAAAGTGCTAGTAAGGATTCTTTAGGTAAATATGGTTATATAGATGAAAAAGGTGAACTTGCTATTCCATGTATTTATTCTTATGTAAGAGAATTCCATGAAGGTTTAGCTTATGTTGGTGATGGTGATGAATATTTCTTTATAAATAAAAAAGGTGAAAAGAAGTTTAGTGCTAGTATAGGCTATGAATGTTTTAGTGAAGGATTAGTAGGATTTACAGGTTCAAATAATAAAGTAGGTGTTAAAAATACAGCTGGAGAAGTAGTTATAAGCCCTTCTTTTGATACTTTATCATCTTTTGAAAACGGAGTTGCTAAAGTATCAAAAAGTATACTAGGCAAAAGACATAGTTATTATATCGATCATACTGGGGATAAAGTAAAAGTTGTTTCACTAAATTCAGGAATGAAATATATTAAGAAATTTAATGGTATGAGATATTATAATAGTTTAAGTAATACTTATGATGATATAGATTTTATACCATTTAAGGATTTAGATACACATTTATTATGTGTTGATCCTAATACACAAGAATTATTTTTATATAATAAAACAAGTAAAGCAATTGTTAGTACAGGGCAAAAGTATGATAGTAATAATGTAGTTAGTATTTGGAAACTTAATGAATTTTTATATGTTGGGGCTAGTGTTTTTTATGATAATGGAACTGATTATGTTCAAGTATTAGATAATTTTGATGTAAGTAATATTGCTTCTTATAATCATGTAGATAATGTAATGGGATATAGCGAGTTTGCAAATAAAGTTGTTAAAGATAAAGATTTTTATCAAAGAATAGTTGAAGATAGTAAAAAAGTTAAAGAGTCACAAATGCAAGAAAAATTAAAAGCGCAAGGAGAAGAAACTGATAAGAAAAGACAAGAGATAATAGATGAACTTGAAAGATTAAAGGGATTGCTATCTAATTTAGATAAAACAGCAGGGGAACGTTCTAGAATCGATAATGAAATGTTATTTAGACAAGTTGGAGATCATTTCGAAATAAAAGAAGAATTTATTGGTCAGTTAAAATATTTAGATTTAGCTTATATAGATTTTGCTAATGTTAAAGTTAGTGGAATAGATTTTAGTGGAACTAATGCTTCCTTAAATCCACAGAGTGTTTATAAAAAAGATATGAGTAATGGGGTTTATGATGGACTTAGTTTTGTAGGTAATAGTTTTAATGGTGTTAATATAAAAGGTGCTAAATTTAGAGAATGTAATTTGGACTTTGTAAATGGTGATGGTGTAATAAAAGATGATAATACAGAGTTTTTACAGAATACTGTAAAATTTTAAAATATTTTTTGATATGTTTAATTTGTAAAATAGATTGATAATGGTGATTATTTTTATAATTTATATAGTAATATAGACTAAGAATAATTCTTTAAAGATTATGTACTAATTAAAGGAAGTATTTGATAATAATTTATTGATAATTAAGGTATTAAGTAAATCTTGTAATTTTATAAATATGTGTTAAATTAATGTTGGTGATGGTTATGAAGAGTGAAAATCCGCTTGTTATGGCTTATATGGGCGATGCTGTATATGAGCTTTATATTAGAGAATATTTAATTAAAAGTGGAATATGTAAAGCAGGGGATTTGCAGAAAAGTAGTTTAGATTATGTAAGTGCGAAGAGTCAAAGAAAGCATTTAGAACGTTTAGAAGATGAATCATTTTTAACAGAAGAAGAAATAGATATTGTTAAATGGGGACGTAATGCAAAAGGAGCTAAAACAAAACATGCAGATATTGTTACATATAGGTTAGCAACAGGTTTTGAAGCATTAATTGGTAAGTTATATTTTGAGGGTAAAATAGAGAGAATTAAAGATATAGTAAATTTTATAGTAGGAGGTTAGAATGAAAGTATTTGGCAAGAATGTTTTTAATGAATTAAAAGATAATGTTAAAAGTATAAAGAAAGTTTATTTAGCTAGTAACTTTAGTGACAAGGATATAATAAGCTTTATAAAAGATAATAATATAAGTTATGCAACAATGGATATTAAGAAGATGGATGGTATGGTTGATGGTCATCATCAAGGTATTGTAATTGTTGTTGATGATTTTGAATATGTTGATTATAAAAGTATGTTAAATGATGATATTGTAGTAATGTTAGACCATTTAGAAGATCCTCATAATTTTGGTGCTATTATTAGAACCTGTGAAGCAGCTGGAATAAAATCTATTATTATTCCTAAGGATAGAAGTGTTTCTGTTAGTGGTACAGTAATGAAGACAAGTGCTGGAGCTTTAGAACATGTTAATATATCTATGGTTAATAATTTAGTAAATGTTATTGATGATTTTAAAAAGAATGGATATTTTGTATATGCAGCAGATATGGACGGAGAAAATTATAAAAATGTTTCTTATGCAGATAGAGTATTACTTATTATTGGTAGTGAAGGAAATGGTGTCGGTAGACTTGTTAAAAAGAATTGCGATCAAATAGTTTCTATTCCTCAATATGGTCATGTAAATAGTTTAAATGCTTCTGTTGCAGCAGCTATACTTATATATTCAGTAGTTAATAAGTAGGGTTAAAATGAAGTATGATAGTGTTAATGATTATGAATTAATAAGTATGATTCATGAATCTTCAGATGATGCTAAAGATATATTGTTTGAAAAGTATAGATATATTATAGATATAGAAGTAAAAAAATATTTACGCGCATGTAAAGGATTAGGATATGATTATAATGATTTATATCAAGATGCTTTAGTAGGTTTTTCTGATGCTATAAATAGTTATCGTGATGATAAAAAAACAGCTCTACCAAGTTTTATAACTTTATGTGTTGATAGAAAACTACAGGTTTCTATAGCTAAAGCTGGTAGATTAAAAAATAAAATGATTAATGATTCTTTAAGTTTAGAGGAATCTTATGGATCTTTTTCAATACCTTTAAGAGATTTATTAAGCGACAATTCACAAAATGATCCTTTAGAAAATATATTAAAAGAAGAAAAATTAGAAGAATTACGTAAAGAAATAAAAGATAAGTTATCAGATAGTGAATATGATGTTTATTTATTAATGATAGCTGGTTTAAAGTATGATGAAATAGCTGAGGTATTAAAAAAAGATTTAAAACAGGTAGATAATGCAATGCAACGTGTTAAGAATAAAATACGTAAAATACTTGAGTCTTGAAAATTCCATAATTTTGGAATTTTTTCTTGTTTTTAGTATAAATATGTGGTATATTTTAATTATGAACACGAAAGTGTCTTTTTTAAATACAAAAAAATAGAGGTGGGCTTATGGCAAAGGAAAAAAATATTAAAGATGTTGAAGCTATAGAAAAATCTGAACTTGAAGAAGAAAAAGTAGAGGAAAGTTTTGAAGCTACAGAAGAGACTGAAGAAGTTGTTGAAGTAGAAGAAGAGGAATCAGAAGAAGTAGAAGAAGATACTTTAGATGATGAAAATGATTTAGAAGATAATAAAGAATCTGAAGAAGATAATGATTATAAAGAAAAAGATTCTAAAGAAGATAAAAAGGATAAAAAAGAGAAAAAATCTAAGAAAGATGGTTTTATTAAATCATTTAAGAAAGAATTAAATAAGGTCGTATGGCCAAATACTCCTAGTATAGTTAAGTATTCTTTAGCTGTAATTATATTATGTGTAATTTTATGTTTATTCTTTTTAGGAATAGATTTACTTGCATCATTTATTAGAGATTGGTTATCTACTATTTAAGGAGGGGTTGTTTTATGGAAAAAGAATGGTATGTTGTTAATACTTATAGTGGTCATGAATCTAAAGTAAAGGAAAAATTAGAATCTAGAGCTGTTTCTATGGGAATGCAAGATAATATTTTTCGTGTTATTGTACCAGAAACTACCGAAGTTGAAGTAAAAGATGGTGTGAAAAAAGAAAAAGTTAAAAAGATGTTTCCTGGATATGTTTTAGTTGAAATGATTATGTCAGATGAAGCATGGTATATTGTGCGTAATACACCAGGTGTTACTGGATTTATTGGTTCTTCTGGACATAAGGCAAAGCCAACTCCTTTAATGCCACAAGAGATTGATAGAATTCTTGCAACAATGGGTATGAGTAGAGTTAATATTGAGTCTGAAATGACTGTTGGTTCTAAGGTAACTATTGTTGATGGACCTTTCAAAGGAATGAATGGTACTGTTGATAATGTTGATATGGAAAATAATAGATTAAATGTATTAATTGATTTATTTGGTCAAGAAACACCTGTTGAAGTAGAATTATTTCAAGTTAATAAAATACAATAATAGTTAGAGCACTTAAATAAGTGCTTTTTTTGACAAATAATATAATTACTTATATAATAAATCAATATTTAAGGGGGATTTATTATGAAAGAGTGTGATATAGATGCTAGGGAAGCTGTTAAATTAGTTAGAGATAAAGGTATTGTTGAACCTTGTTTTAAAAAACATTGTACATCTTTTTTGTTTACGACAGAGAATCAAGAAGGGATAAGTAAGGTTATTGATTATAAGGGAAAAGATGTTTTAACAGTAGCAGCTAGTGGAGATCAATATATTAGTTCTGTATATTATGGTGCAGGGAATGTTGATATATTTGATATTAATAAATTTTCTTATTATATTACTTGTTTAAAAGTAGCTTCTTTGGTAAGTCTTGATTATGAAACCTTTGTAGGATTTTTAATTCCTGTACATAATGAAGGAATTGAAAAAAGCTTTTGGAATTTAAGAACTTTGAAGAAAGTTATAAAAAATATGCCTACTGATGTTGCTTATTTCTGGGATTTAGTTATGTATGAATGTAAAAAGCATGGTTTTGATGGTAACTTTGTAATACCTAATCATAGAAATTCTACTAAATGTAATGTAATTAAAGGTATGCCTTTTTATTCTAGCCCCGAAGAATATTATAAGTTACAAAGTCTTCTTAAAAAAAGAGAATATCCAAAATATTATGAAGTAGATTTACTTGAATTAAGTAGTGTTGTAACTGATAGTTATGATGTAATTTATTTATCTAATATTGTTGAATGTCTTGTAAGCTCTGAAATGCGTATGTATTATGGTTTTACACCAGGATATAATTCGGAAAATATGGTAGAAGAAAGATATATATTTGATATTGCTAGACAAGTTATGCCACGTTTAAGAGAAAACGGAGAGATACTATATAGTTATAGACCTAATTCTAGTAAAGAATATTCTACTGATGTTTTATATCGAAATGATTATTTTGATGTAACAGAGGTAGATTGCAAATATCCTCCATCATCTGATTATAATAAAACATATGATACTGATTTAGTTTTAACATATAAACCTAGTAAGAGTGGCAATATATTAGATTGCTTAAAGTAACTTGACTTATTACTGTTAAGTTATTTTTTTATGTAAAGAATTTTATTACTTATATATGATATAATAATTATAGGAGATGAAATGATGAGTAAAAAGAAGATTATAATTATTACATTATTTGTAATTATATTATTAGTAGTTGGTTGTGTATATATACATATGTTAAATAAAAAGCCAGATACTAAGCCTGATGATAATAAAACTAATGAACCTGTAGTAGTAGAGAAAGAAAATAAAAATGACTTTTCTTTTTTAAAACTTGAAAATTATAAACAGAATATTGTTTATAGTCCTTATTCAATTAATACAGCATTTTATATGTTATCTTTAGGCGCTAATGGTAATACAGAGAAAGAATTAAAGAATTTTTTAGGAGACTTTAAGTTAGTTAATTATGGAGATATAGATAATAAGTTATCTGTAGCTAATGGGACTTTTATTAATAATTTATATAAAGATACTATTAAAAAAAGTTATTTGGATGAATTACAGAGTAAATTTAATAATAAAGTAGAAGTAATGCATGATGATTTTAATAGTGTAGAAAATATTAATAAATGGGTAAGTAAGAAGACTTTTGAACTTATACCTTCTATATTAGAAGAAGGTCAAGTAGATAGTGAAACTAGAATTGTACTTGCTAATGCTTTAGCTTTTAAAATGGATTGGGTAGATAAGTTTGATGCTAATGATACTTATGGAGGAGATTTTTATTTAGAAGATGGAAGTAAGATAGTTGCTACTACTTTAAGTAAAAAGGCTTATGGAGATTCAATTTCTTATTATAAAGGTGATAATGTAACAGCTTTAGCTATGGATTTAGAAAAGATTGATGAGACACAATTTGAATTATTAGCTATAATGCCTGAGGATTTATCCGAATATATTAAGAATGTCAAAGTTAGTGACATTTATGATATTGATAGTAAGTTAGTTAAAGCTAGTAGTGAAAAGAATGGAATTAGAATTAATATTCCAAAATTTAAATTTGATTATCAATTAGAGTTAAAGAAAGATTTAATTGAGTTAGGTTTAAAAGATACTTTTAGTCCTGGTGTTGCTGATTTATCTAAGATTAGTGATAGAGATTTATATGTTTCAGATTGTGTTCATAAAGCTACAATAGATTTTTCTGAGGATGGTGTAAAGGCTTCTGCTGCTACTGTAATTATTTCTAAAGAATTTAGTAGTATTGAAGAGAAACCAATAATAGTTAGTATGGATAAGCCTTTTATGTTTATTATAAGAGATAAAAAGACTAAGGATATATTATTTGTCGGTTCTGTTTATAGTCCTAATTTATGGGATGATGATAGAAATTTATATATAGAGCAATAAATAGATAGTATTTGACGATATTATCTATTTTTCTTATATTAATACGCTTAATTACTTGCATTATTTAGTATTTTGTGCTAGTATCTTAGGTGCAATTATGTATTTTATATATATAATTAGCTTAAGTGGGAGGGAAACAAGCGGATTGCCTTTGACCACTTTCGCGAAAAAAATTTTTTAGGAGGTGTTTTTCGTGGCAAAAGAAGCCGTAAAGAAAATTAAGTTACAAATCCCTGCTGGTAAGGCTACTCCAGCACCACCAGTTGGTACTGTTTTAGGTCCTGCAGGAATTAATCTACAAGAATTTTGTACTAAATTTAACGATGCTACTAAAGATAAAATGGGAGATATCGTTCCTGTTGAAATAAGTCTTTATGAGGATAGAAGTTTTGACTTCGTATTAAAGACTCCACCAGCTGGATTCTTAATCAAGAAAGCTGCTAAGATTCAAAAGGGTAGTACAAAAGGAGCTAATGAAGTTGTTGCAACTATTTCAGTTGATGAATTAAGACAAATAGCTGAAACTAAATTACCAGATTTAAATGCATATGATGTTGAAGCTGCAATGAAGATTGTAGAAGGAACAGCACGTAATATGGGAGTTGCAGTTAAAGGATTAAATGATCAAGAATTAGCTGAACAACAAAAAGAAGCTGAAGTTGAAGCTGCAAAAGAAGCTAAAAGAGAAGCTGATTTAGCTAAGATGGAAGCAGAAGCTAGTGAATCTCATGAAGTAGAAGTAATTAGCGAAAAAGAAGAAACTGAAGAAGAATAATAAAGAAAAACAAAATATATAAAATCCGCTAATAAACCACAATTAGGAGGTAAAATAATGAGAAAGTTAGGTAAAAAGTATGTGGAAGCTTCTAAAAAAGTAGAAAAGAATAATCTTTATACTAAAGAAGAAGCAATTAAATTAGTTAAAGATACTTCTATTACATCTTTTGATGCAACTGTAGAAGTAGCTATTAATTTGAATCTTGATACTAAAAAAGCCGATCAACAATTGAGAGGATCTATGGTACTACCTAATGGAACTGGAAAAACTAAAAGAGTTTTAGTTATCGCTAAAGGTGAAGCTGCTGAAGCTGCTAAAGCTGCTGGTGCTGATTATGTTGGTGATACTGATATGATTGATAAAATTCAAAAAGAAAACTGGTTCGATTATGATGTTATCGTAGCTGCTCCAGATATGATGGCTCAATTAGGTAAAATAGGACGTGTTTTAGGACCAAAAGGTTTAATGCCAAACCCTAAGACTGGTACTGTTACTATGGATACTAAAAAAGCAGTTACTGATATTAAAAAAGGTATGGTTGAATATAAGACTGATTCTTATGGTAATGTTCATACTATTATCGGTAAAGTATCATTTGATGATGCTAAATTATTAGAAAACCTTAACTATGTTGTTAGTACTATTGTTAAAGCTAAACCTAGCGTAGTAAAAGGTAAATATATTAACAATATTTCTGTATCTAGTACTATGGGTCCTGGAATTAAGATTAATCAAAATTCTTTTGACATTTAATAGTTATTAGAATATAATATGAATTGTTAGAAAGAGCGAATCCAAAGACAGCAAGTGCAAAAAGTAAATCTTGCCGAGGAAAGTTTTAAATAACATTGTTTTGATGTGATTTTTAAGCTTTCCTTTTGGGAAAGCTTTTTCGATATCCTTAAAGGAGGGAAAAAATGGCAAGTGCAAAGATTTTAGAAAACAAAAAAGCTATAGTTAATGAAATCAAAGATAATATTAAAAATAGTGAATCTGTTATTATTTTTACTTACCAAGGATTAACTGTTTCTGAACTTAGTGAATTAAGAAGAGAATTAAAAAAATCTGATAGTGAAGTAAAAGTATATAAGAATACATTATTTAAAAGAGCTGTTGATGATTTAGAAATTAACGTAGATGGTTTCTTAGAGGGACCAAATGCAATCTTATTTGGTAAAGATTTATTAGAACCAATTAAGGTAATATCTAATTTCGCTAAAGACCATGAAAAAGCTAATATAACTGTTGGTATTATTAATGGTGCTCCTGCAGATTTAGATACTATTAGAGAGTATGCATCTATTCCATCAAGAGATGGCTTACTAACTATGTTAGCTGGTGGAATGATTCAATATGTTAGAGATTTAGCTATTGGACTTAATATGTATGCAGAACAATTAGAAAAATAATTTTGAATAAAGAAAGGAAAATGAAAAATGGCAAAATTAACAAAAGATGAATTTATAAGTGCTTTAAAAGAAATGACTATTCTTGAAGTTAAAGAATTAGTTGACGCAATGAAAGAAGAATTTGGAGTAGATCCAAGTGCTGTAGCTGTTGCAGCTGCACCAGCTGCTGGAGCAGCTTCAGAAGCTGATAATGCTGCTAAAACTGTAGTATTAAAAGATGCTGGAGCTACTAAGATGCAAGTAATCAAACTATTAAAAGAAATTACTGGTCTTGGATTAGTTGAAGCTAAAGGTTTAGCTGATAATGGTGGAAATGTTAAAGAAAATATTCCTGCTAAAGAAGCTGAAGAAATTAAAGCACAATTAGAAGAAGCTGGAGCTACTGTAGAACTAGCTTAATGAAAGAAGACTTGTAAAAGTCTTTTTTTATGTATAGATAAAGGTAGAAATAGTATCTCTTTTGTATTATAATATTTATAATTAGATGGGAGGCGAGTAAGTTGAAACTAAATAATTATGGTTTTGGAATGAAGGAAATGGTAATTTTAATGACAGTATTACTTGTTTTCTTATTACTCGCTGCTTACAATGTAAATAGATTGTATGCATCTATTGAAAAAACAGAAAAAGAACGTAATGATACTGTAAATGTTATAAAAAAGGAACCGGAGAAAGAACCAGAAAAACCTGTTATAGAAGAAAAAGTTAATGAAGAATATTATCATGAACTTGAAACTAAATTTAATAATGCTATAAGTAAATATATAAAAGATTATCCATATGATATGTCTAAACAAATACTTACTATTAGTTCAGATACTTTGTTAAATTTAGGCTATATAGATATGGTTGATCAATTTGGTAAAAAGACATGTGACGGTTATGGAAACGTTTTTTATGATAAGGAACAAGAAGATTATGTAATAAAATCTTATATTAGATGTAGTAATTATACTAGTAAAGGTTATTAGGAGATGTTTATTATGGGAAAAACTACTAAAAAGAAAAAGATGACTTTTAAAAGAGTTAAGCGTATTTTTAAAAATGTTTGTACAGAAATAGCTAATTATTTTGTATCATTATGGAAGAAATTTATGAATTTACCTAAATATGTTAGAAATATTGCTATGGTATGGGTAGTTGTTTTATTAATAATAATTATAATAATAATTGCTAGTACAAGTAATAATAAACATTTAGATGAATATTATAAGTTAGAAAATATTATTTCAGAATCTACTTTAGATTATGT
>DEUO01000056.1 GCA_002362595.1 Caryophanales bacterium UBA3260 | reverse complement strand
ATTAAAATAATATAGATTGTTGGAACTAATATTAAGTTTATTCTATTTTCTTCTTTATATTGAATATAGTTGATAATAATTGTTAATGGAATAGTAAGTATTATTTGTAGTATTAAAGTAGTTAAATTCATTTAGCATTCTCCTTATTGCTTGCTATACTACTATAAAAGTAGTTAAATGTCAATAAAGAAAAAATATAGCAGATAACTGCTATATTTGTGATTTAAGTATTCTAGTTAGAATAATTATTAATTCTGGGTCTTTTACACGATCTACATATGTATCTTTACCATCAATTATTTCTTCTACTATGGCAACATTTGTTGGTATTATATCTTTATTTTCATCTACACCCATTACTAGGAAATATTTAACGCCACCATACATTGTTTCATTTAATACGACATATTTTTCATTATTTTCTAAGCTTATTATTGTATTTGTTTTTAAACTCATGTTTATCTCTCCTAGCTTGTTTTATCTTCTAAACTACTTATATATTCATCTAGTTCATTTTCTAAGTTTTCACTTGAGAATATATTATCACTATTTTGGTTAGTTGTGTCAATATTTTCTGTAATATTTTGTTCAGGTTCTTCAGTTACTTGATAGTTTTGTGAATAATCTGTTTCTGGTAAAGGTTGTTCTTCGACTACGGGAGTTGAAGATTCGTCTTCTTGTGCTTTATCAGAACTTAATTCAATGTATTCTTCTTGGTTATCTATTGGTGACATTACTTCTTCACTTTGTGAATCAGGAATTAGTTCTGAGATATTTATATATTCATCGTTTGTAGGAATATCTTGATACTCTTGTTGGTCTTCTGTATTTTCAGATATTTCTGGTTCTATTTGTTCTACTTCATTTTGTTCTGTTACTTGTTCTTCTGCTGGAGCTATTTCCTCTGGTTGAGTTTCAACATACTGATTTTGTTCCTCTGTTGGATTAGTTTCTATAAACTGATTTTGGTTATCTATTGATTCGCTTTCTATATACTGAGGTTGTTCTTCTAATGGACTGTTTTCTACAAATTCAGGTTGGTCTTCTACTGGTTGGTCTTCAATAGAAGATTGTTCTTCGAAAGAAGGTTGATCTTCAGTTTCTACAAATGGTGGTTCAGTATATTCTTCTGGATTAGGTTCGATAATATTTTCTTCTGGTTGTAAATCTATTTCGTTATTATCTTCTTCGATGATTGGTTCTTCTTGATATTCTTGTTGTTGCGTATCACTATATTCTCCCTCTGGAGGAATAATTTCATTATTATATAAATCAACAGGTTGTTCATATACTTCTTCTTGTACTTCAGGAATTATTGGTTCTTCAGGTGTTTCTTCGATAGGAGAAGGTGTTTCACTAAATGGATTTTCTTGAAGTTCTGGTTCATATTCAGTTAATTCGCTACTTGATTGTTGCTCTATATCTGATGTATCTGATTCTTCGATAGTTGGTTCTTCTACTTCCTGATATTGTTCTTGATTATCTTGATATGGTTCTTCTACTTCTTGGTAAGGTTCATCATATCTATCTTGGATAAAGGTATTACTATTATAGAAGTCATCTATATTACGATTTATCATATCATCTTCTGTTGGTTCTGGTTCTTCTATATCAGGAGACATTGCGAAGTTGCTATCATCTGCTGACGATTCATCTTCTTCGTCATCAATTAACTTATTATAAGCTTCATTGAATTCATCAACTCTTTTCGAATCATCATATTCATTAGTATTCTCTGGTTCTTCTTCATATATACTAACTGGTTCATCTATATTATAAGAATTCTTTGTATAATATTCATCATAATCCTTAGGAATTATTCTACTTGTTTCTTCAATAGTATTCATATCAATACTATCTTTTAAATCTATTCCTAAGTCTTCTTCTAAACGATTAACTATTTCTATAGGAGTTTCAGGGAACTGGCGACGATGCTTGATATCAATAACTATTTGTGCTAATTCTTTTAAAATATCCTTATCTTTATTTCTTGATGATATATCAATTAAGCCAGACTTTTTAGATGTTAAACGATTGGTTATTTTTTGAATTTCATCATTAGCTTGAATTATCTTTTTATTTATCTGATCACATTCATACTTAATAGTTTTTGTTGCATTAGAAATATCATCTGCTTCATCTTTTCTAAATAGAGTAGATATTTTTTCTGCTTCTATTAAATCTTCTTTCTTTTCGTCTAAAGCAGCTTTAAGACTTGCTTTTGCACCCATATTGCTTTCAGGTATATCTTCATAAGCACGTTCAAATTCAACAACATCTTTTTTCATAGATGCAATCATTACATTTAATATCTTTTCTTTTCTTTCATAATTAAATTGTTCATCATTATCTACTTCTGCTATTTGTCTATTATATTCTTCTAATTGTTGTTTCCATTTATTGATTCTTTCAGTTAAAAATTCAATTCTTATTTTTTCAGGTGTATCTGCTTCTAATATATTATAAGTTTTTTGATCTATTTCATTAGCAAATGAATCACGAGCTTGAGTTGCTCTTAATAATTCTTCTTCTAATAAATTATCTGTAGGAACGTTAATATATGGAATACTAATTACTTGATTAATTAAATCTACTAAATATGGTTTGGTTTTTTTCTTTGATTCTTTATTATTAATTATATCTTTTATTTTAGTTTCAAGGTAGTGGGAATCTTGTCTTAGAACTTCTAATCTACTATTTAATTTTTTTATTTTACTTTCTAAGTCGATAATCTTTTTATTATTCTTCTCTGTCTTAGTTTTATCAATATAGTTTTCTTTATTCTCTAAATGCGCTTGTGTTTCAGATAAAAGTTCTTTTTTCTTAGCTATTTCTGCTTCTATTTTACTTATCTTTTCTGTTAGTGTAACTATGTCTTCTTGAACTTGGTTATATGAACTACTTTCTTTTTCTAGATCATCACTAAGTTGGTTTACTTTTTCTGTTGTTTCAGCTATTAAGCCATTATAACGATCTAGTACCTCAATGTTTACTAGTTCACCAACTCTTTCTTGCATACTTTCTATATATTTTTCTTGGCTATTTTTATTTTCACGTAATAAGTTAGTCTTTTCATAAAGAATTTTTTCTTCAGATTTCAAATCATTTAATTCGCGGTTCTTTTCTTTTAATTCATTACGTAATACTTGAATTTGTTTTTTAGTAATTATTTCAATATTACGATCAGCCATTTCGGCACTTGTATCATAATTTTCTTCTTCAGAAATAGACTGTATTTCTTCTATTTCTTGGCGATAATTCTTTATTTTTGTTTCGATTTCTAATTCTTCAATGCGTAAAGATGGACCATCATTTTTTGAACGGCTCATTTTTACAAGTACTTCTAAGTTCCAAAATATTTTTAATTTATCGTCCATGTTTACACACCCTTTTATTCTACCCTATTATTATAATAGCATAAACATTAGTTATTTTCAATAAAACTATTTATTAGAGTGATTTTATTTTATTTTACATATAATTTTAATAAAGAGGTGGTTTATGGAAAACTTTCCACCAAATATTGATCCTAAAATTTCAACTTTAACTGCGGTTATTATAGGTTTTGCTTTAATTGGGAATTTAACAGCAGGTGAACAAAATGCAATTGGTAACTGGTTTATTACGATTGGTCAGATTATGGAGAATAATTCAGCTTTTCAGCAGGTGATTGAAGCAAGGGTTAAAGGGAATAATATAAATATAAATAGTGCTGAATGTAAGAATACAGGTAATCCTTATAGTAATGATGAGGGATGGATAAAAAGTCCTGATAATGAAGAGATAGAACGTTTAAAAAAGGTTATTTCTATTATGCAAGAACAGATAGATAATTTAAGTAAATAAAAAAAGAAGCAGTACGATAATATAACCTATTTAGTTG
>DEUO01000167.1:10267-16207 GCA_002362595.1 Caryophanales bacterium UBA3260 | reverse complement strand
TCAACTGTAAGGGGTACATTATCCTTAAGCTATTTATTTTTTGTAACTAAATATAAAAACAAAATAAATAAATTAATGATATAATGTAATTGGTGATTGTATGAATAAAATATTATACTTAGTAGTACCTTGTTATAATGAAGAAGAAGTATTAAAGGAAACTACTAAAAGATTAAATGAAAAATATGATAATTTAATTAAAGATAAACTTATTTCTAAAGATAGTAAAGTACTTTATGTTAATGATGGTTCTAAAGATAAAACATGGGATTTAATAACTGAAATATCTAATGACAATCCACGTTTTACTGGTATATCTCTATCTCGTAATAGGGGACATCAAAATGCTTTAGTAGCTGGTTTACTAACCGCCGTAGAATATGCTGATATTATTGTCAGTATGGATGCTGATTTACAAGATGATATAAATGCTATTGATGAAATGATTAAAGAATATTATAAAGGTAATGATGTTGTTTATGGCGTAAGAAGTTCTCGTGAAAAAGATACATTCTTCAAACGATTTACGGCTGAAGGATTCTATAAATTTATGAAATTAATGGGTGTAGATATCGTCTTTAACCATGCTGATTTCCGTCTTACAAGTAAAGTAGTAATCGAAAACTTTAAAAATTATCATGAAGTTAATCTATTCTTACGTGGTTTATTCCCTTTAATCGGCTTTAAATCAACTAGCGTATACTATGAACGTAATGAACGTTTTGCAGGAACTTCTAAATATCCATTAAAAAAGATGTTGTCATTCGCTTTAGATGGTATAACTTCATTTAGTGTAAAACCACTTAAATTTATTTCAGGTATTGGTTTTATAATTCTTTTAATTAGCTTAATCTTAATGATTTATTCTTTAATATCACATATAATCGGAAATACTGTTGAAGGATGGACCTTCTTAGCAATATCTATATGGTTTATTGGTGGCTTACAAATGCTATCAATAGGTATAATAGGTGAATATATTGGTAAGATATACAGCGAAACTAAAGCTCGCCCACGTTACATAATAGAACATAATTTATTGGAGACAAATAATGAAAAAAATAAATAGTTTTATAAAAAAACATAAATATCTTCTATTTTGTTTATTAATATCTATTATCTTCCTATCATTTACTAGTAAAAACTCTTTTCTTTATCCTTTAAATGATTGGGTAGACGCTAATGCTTTTTTTACAGTAGGTAAGGGAATGATGAATAATGTTCTCCCATATAAAGATATATTCGAACAAAAAGGCCCTCTATTATATGTTGTATATGGTATTGGTTATTTATTATCTCATAAAACCTTCCATGGTGTCTTTATTATTGAAATAATCCTATTTACTATATTCTTATATTATATTCATAAATTAATATCTTTATTTCTTGATAGAAAAGTTTCTTTTATAATATTACCAATATTAGCTTGCTTGTTAACAACTAGTACTGGTTTTGTCCATGGTGGATCGTGTGAAGAACTATGTTTGCCTTTATTTGCTTGTTCTTTATATTACTATACAAAGCATTTTAAAGAAAAAGAACTATCATATAAAGAACTATTTATTAATGGTATACTTGCTGGTTGCATTCTTCTAACTAAATATACTTTATTAGGTTTCTGGTTTGCGTTTATGATGTTTATCTTCTTTGATTTAGTCATAAAAAAGAAATATAAACAATCTATTTTATCTTGTATATACTTCTTACTAGGTATGGTATCTCCTATAGTAATATTCTTAATATACTTCCTAATAACTAATTCATTAAAAGAATTTATTGAATGCTACTTTACAATTAATATAAGTGCTTATAATGAAACAGTATCTATAACAGAACGCCTATATACAATATTTACAAATGGTTTAGCTTCAATAAAAAATAATGGATATCCAATCTTCCTTCTATTCATATCTATCCCTATACTAATATTTTTTTTAAAAATCCCTAAATATTATAAAATATCTCTCCTAGCTGTTATTATCATATCTATGATAGGTATCTTCTGGGGCTTAAAATTCTATCGCTATTATGTTTTTCCTTTACATATTTTTATTATTTTATCGATAATAGCAATTTGTTTTATCTTAAGAAGGTTTATTGATTGTTTAATTAATAATAAATTTTCTCTAGTTATTTATTCCTTAATTTTTATAATATCTTTAGTTTGTACATATTTTAATGCTAATTATCGTGAAATGATTGGAATGAAAAAAGAAACAATGTTTCAATATAAATATGCTGATTATATAGGAAAGTTTGAAAATCCAACTTTATTAAATATGGGTTATTTAGATGCTGGCTTATATACAACAACAGGTATAATCCCTAATACTAAATTCTTTGAAGTTCAAAATATTCCTTATGAAAATTTTCCTGATAATCGTGATGAAATGGAGAAGAATGTCCGTAATCAAGATGTAATGTTTATCTTATATTTTACTAAATCAGGTGATGATGTAAGTAACAAAGACCAATATATCTACGATTATTATGACTTAGTAAAAAAAGAATATCAATCTTGTGAACATGATGATTATACGGCCTTATTATTTCAAGTGAAAAATCTTACAAATAAAAGCTAATTATTTGGCTTTTATTTTTTGTATAAGAAAAACTATTATGTATATAATAAAAATAGATAAATTTACGATTATAGTATAATAAAAGATATAAATATTCTACTTTTTTATATGAAAATATGTTATAATCAAAATAATGAGAAGATAGATAAAGTAGGTGATGAAATGTTAACTGAAGAACTTAAATGTATTGAGGTATTAATGCGTACATTAAATTCAAATGAACCTTTAGAAAACCAAATATTATCCGTCTTTGACAGTGTAAGAACTTATAAAAAACACAAAAATAACTTATTTAACCTTATATCTATCAAAAATCTTATAACTTACTATCATGAAAATCCACCTTTCTCATTAAAAACTTTCTTAAGTACAGGAACAATTCCCGGACTTTACGATGAAAAATGCCTTACACCTACAATATATGAAACTAAAAGTAGTGATGTTGTAGCAATATTTAATAGCATCGTCGAAGCTTTATCTGCTGACAAATACGTATTTGACGACGAGAACAATATATACGTTTCATCATCAGATATTGAAGCATCTATTCCGCAAATTTGGTTACATCGTCTAGCGCAAGGTTCTAAAAAAACAACTGTAGATAAAACATATTTTTATACTAAGAATCAACCAAAACAAATTAAAAATAAAGAAGAGTTAATTGATTATTTAAGACGTACTAAATCATTTGTTGTTCATATGTCATCAACAAGTCCTAATGCTAACTATGATAGAGACTTTAATTCTACAAAAGATAAAATAGAATCATTCTTAAAAGGTCAAAAAGAAGTAAAAGTAGAACATATAATAAATTTATTCTATCGTCTTTTATCTAATAACTATCAAATAGATATAAGTCGCCATAAACTTGCGGATAATTATTGGATTGTTAGCAAAGCTGATAGCTTAGGACCAGAATTCTACAATCGTCCATTAAAAGAACAACAAAGATATCTAGACAAATGGATTGTTGAGCGTGTAAATTCAAGTGAATTATCAAACTTAGAAGCACAAAAACTTATCCTTCTAGCAGATCAGGATGTCGATGCAAGTATTAAGCAAAATATAAATAGAGAAGAAGCATTAAGTGGTTTATTCAGTATATATATTAATATAATAGCAGCTGGTAATATAAGTCTTGATACTATATCATTAAGTGATTTCCGTATTAAAACATATTTACCAGAATCAAAACAAATTTTAAGAAGCACACGTAATGCTTATAATACAGCTATTTCTCATAAAAAAGTTACTATTGAAGAGCTAAGAGAAAAAGCTAACGAATTACTAAGCGATATTGCTCGTTTAGATTTAATTAAAGACTTCGCTGAAATAAGTCAAAAAAGAGAAGAATATAATAGTTTATTAGAAAGATACAATGCCGAACAAAAATCAGCAAATAGCTTAACAGATAAAAGAGAAGAAATAGCAACATATGAAAACTCTTTACAATCAAGTTCTGTAGAATCAATAGCATTCGATAGCGAAAGATTATTATCACTTATTAATAGAGCTACTATAAAAGGTCGTGTCTATATAAGCGGTAAAGATATTGTCATTGAAGACTATAATCCTGAATTTGCTGAACCAACATTTAAAGTAATGATTAACATTAATAAATTCCTAGAATTAATTGAAAATATCAATTTTACTTTAGAAGAGTATGAAATAGATAATATACCAGTTGCTGAAGATTACGAATACAAAAAAGCGAGTTAAATCGCTTTTTTCTGTTTTATATTAAAAAAATTTGTTACAATAGTAGAGGTGATTAGGAATGGGCTTAACTTACAAAAATGAAAATAATTACAATCTTAGTGATGATATAGCAAACTTCTTTTCTTTACCAATCGAAGAAGAAAAAACAAACTATCAAGAACTAAAAGCTAAAATATATCAAATGAATAATCTAGATAAAGAAGAAAAAGCTAATATAATAAATAAAATAAATTCTCTAACTATAAACAAACCAAATAGTATTAATAATAAAATAGTTAAAGAAATAGAAGACTTTAAAATTAAATATAACTTATAAAAAGAAGGGGTATTATGACAGATAAAGAATTATTAACTTATCAGCATTTTATTAGTAGTAATAATTCTTTTTCGTATGCTGTAGAAAACTACCTACCTTTTAAACCAGATATATATATTAAAGTAGAATTATTAATATTACATATTAGACATATTTTTAGCCAAGCTAATCAATCTCCATCTAACGATATTATTTCTGCTTTATTAAATGGAAATTACTATATAGAAGATGAAAGAATAGTTATAATGAATCAAAGTTATACTATAGAAGAATTAAATGATAAAGTTGAACTAAAAGATTCTAATTATATAACCCAAATCCATTTTCCAACCACGCAACCGATAAATGTTGTTAATCTAACTGGTAAATGCCAAGTAATAAATATAACGGACCATTTCTTTCGTGCAGACTTTACCTTACAAGAACGTGGTATAATATTTGAACGTACCTGTAAGGTAGATAATGATACATTACCATTTATTAATGAAATGCGTTGTCGTTTTATTGAATTAATGGATAATATAAGTACAAATATTATTAATGGCACTATAGATTATGATGAAGACATATATTATAAAGTTTTAAGTTCTTATCTTACTTTATACCCATTTATGGATTATGCGAAAGGTAAATTAAGAATTCCTTTTGAAAAGTTATCTCTTCCTTTAAATGAAATCGGCTTAACTAAAGTTAAATATAGTGATGAATACTTAGATACTTTAAAACATAAAATTATGGAATTAAGATCTCAAGCTAAAAGAATAACAAATGAAACAGATATTATTCTTTCAAGTGGCTTCATAAGTAATAAACATATTCTTGATCTTCGTAATAGAAAAACTATTTTTCTCGATGCTGAAATATCCCGTTTATTATTTGAATATAATGATTATTCTCATACGCCTGATGTCTTAAATCCTATCTTTTTTGAGTTTATATATGAAGCTTTATTATCAGGAAATGTTATTATAAATCGTTTTTTTGCCGACCCAGTAATTAAATTTTTTACTATTGAAAAAGATGAAGTAACAAGTTATATTGCTATTCATCTAGCTACACTTATACGTGTCTTTGATCCTTCTATTTTAACAAGTCAAGAAAAAAAACTAGAATATACTACAACTTAAAAGATCTTATTTCTAAGATCTTTTTTAATACATAAATAATTTACATCCATATGTTTCAAGCAAATTGTTTACATCTTCTATTTTATAAACACCTTCAATAAAACAGAATCTTATTATTAAATCATATATATTATTCTTAGGTAAAGAATATGAAGCACTTTCTAATAATTCAATTAATTCATTTTCACTTAATTCT
>DEUO01000167.1:9497-10127 GCA_002362595.1 Caryophanales bacterium UBA3260 | reverse complement strand
TTAATTCATTTTCACTTAATTCTAACGATAAACCTAATAATATAATTGTCTCTTTACTAGGATGATAATCATTATCACTTCTTATTTTTGAAAATAGTCTTCTATCAATATGTACTTTATTATATACATCACTATCTTTTAAATTTCTATCATCTATATATTTAAATAATATTTTTTGAAATTTATTATCATCTTTATTTCTATTGATATAATGTTCTATATTTCCAAAACTTAAATCATCTTTAGAAAAAGCAGGTGAAGCGTCTTCTAAGTCACAAAGGCTATCTCCGCTACATGAACATGTTCTTTCGTATGCAACTCTTGCTTTTTTAAAACCTAGTATTCCTTCATTATGTAAATTATTATTAATATATTCTAATAATTTATCTTTAATATCCATAAATTGTCTCCTTTCAAGCGACCAAATTAATATTAACTTATATTATCATTATATCAGAAAGAAGGAAGAATATGGAAAAAATAAAAAATAATCAAGAAATAGATGTCGTATTTCTTTTAGATAGAAGTGGATCTATGTCTAATTGTACAGAAGATACAATAGGAGGTTATAATAGTTATTTAGAAAAAGAAAGAAAAAATAAATTTAAAACAAATATTACTACTATTTTA
>DEUO01000167.1:9082-9247 GCA_002362595.1 Caryophanales bacterium UBA3260 | reverse complement strand
AAAACAAATATTACTACTATTTTATTTGATGATAAGTATGATGTTTTATATAGTAGGGAAGATGTTAAAAATGTAAATAATTTAACTAATAAAGAATATTATGCACGTGGTTGTACAGCTCTATTAGATGCAATTGGTAAAACTATTAATGATATATCAACTAAA
>DEUO01000167.1:0-8853 GCA_002362595.1 Caryophanales bacterium UBA3260 | reverse complement strand
ACTATTAATGATATATCAACTAAAGTAAAAGATAATAAAGTATTATTTATTATAACTACTGATGGGCTAGAAAATGCTTCAAAAGAATATGACAAGAAAAAGATTAAATCTTTAATAAAGAAACATAAAGATTGGGAATTTATTTATCTTGGAGCTAACATAGATTCATATGCTGAAGGTTCATCTATTGGTATAAAAACATCTAATATTTCTAATTATACTAAATCTAAAAAAGGAATAGGTATGATGTTTGATTGTTTAGAAGAAACAACGTGTATGTATATGAAATCAAATACTATAGATGAATCATGGAAAAATAAATTAGATAATAAAAAAGAGAATTAATTCTCTTTTTTAGTTTATTTCCATTTCCATTCACGAATTTCTGGCATATCTATACCATACTCATGAATATACTCTTTATGTTCAATTAACTTTTCATTCATTAATTTTCTTAAATAAATACCTTTACTTCCTAGATTAGGAACCATTTTACATACTTCAATTACTAAGTGATATCTATCTATTTCATTTTGAACTCTCATATCAAATGGAGTAGTTATAGAACCTTCTTCCATATATCCTTTAACTACTATATTACGATTAAATCTATCATATAATAATTCATGAATTAAAGAAGGATAACCATGGAAGTTAAATAAGATAGGCATTTTCTTAGTAAATAATGCATCATAATCTTCATCACTTAATCCATGAGGATGTTTTTCTTTTGATTGTAATTTAAATAAATCAACAACATTTATAAATCTTATTTTTAACTTAGGCAAATATTCTCTTAATATACTTACTGCTGCTAATGCTTCTAATGTAGGAGTTTCTCCTGCACAAGCGATAACTATATCTGGTTCATTCTCTTGATCATTACTAGCAAAATCCCAAATACCTAAACCTTGAGTACAATGCTTAACAGCTTGATCCATTGTTAACCATTGAGGTCTTGGATGCTTAGACGCAACAATTGCGTTTATATAATTTTTACTTTTTAAGCAATGTTCAAAACAAGACAACAGACAATTAGTGTCTGGAGGAAGATAAATCCTTGCAACATCAGCTTTTTTATTAGCTAAATGATCTAAGAATCCTGGATCCTGATGAGTATATCCGTTATGATCTTGTTGCCATACTGTACTTGTTAAAATGTAATTAAGCGAAGATATTTCTTCTCTCCAAGGTAGATTATTACATATCTTTAACCATTTAGCATGTTGGCTAGCCATTGAATCAACAACTCTAACAAATGCTTCATAACTAGCAAAGAACCCATGTCTACCTGTAAGTAAATAACCTTCAAGCCATCCCTGACACATATTCTCAGACAACATACTATCCATTATACGACCATCTTCTGCTAAAAATTCATCACCATCAACAGTATTAGCCATCCAACTTCTATTCTCAGCTTCAAAACTATGCATTAAACGATTAGACATCGTCTCATCAGGCCCAAATATTCTAAAATTCTTATTTTTATCATTTAATTTAAATACATCTCTAACATAATTACCAAGTTCAATCATATCCTGTGCTTCAAAAGAACCAGGTTCTTTAACATCTAAAGCATATTTTCTAAAATCAGGTAATATCAAATCTTTTAATAATAATCCACCATTAGCATTAGGATTACTTCCCATACGTTTATTTCCTTTAGGGGCTAATTCTTGTAACTCAGGAATTAATCTTCCTTTATTATCAAATAATTCTTCAGGATGATAACTCTTTAACCAATCTTCTAATATACTTAAATGTTCACTAGAACTCATATCTATTGGTACTTGATGAGCTCTAAAAGTTCCTTCAATTATTTTATCTCCAACTATTTTAGGACCAGTCCATCCTTTAGGGGTCTTTAGGATAATCATCGGCCATATTGGACGAGTAGTATTACCTTTTTCTCTCGCTTCTTGTTGAATCATTTTAATTTTTTCAATACAAGAATCTAATACAGTAGCCATTTCTTTATGCATATATTTAGGATCATTACCAGCTACTATAACAGGCTCCCATCCATATCCTTTAAATAAATCAATTAATTCACTTTCACTAATTCTTGCTAATATAGTTGGATTACTTATTTTATAACCATTTAAATGTAAAATAGGTAATACAGCTCCATCTCTAACAGGATTTAAAAATTTATTAGAATGCCAAGAAGTAGCTAAAGAACCAGTTTCCGCTTCGCCATCTCCAACAACAACAGTAGCTATTAGATCTGGATTATCAAAAACAGCACCAAATCCATGAGCTAAGCTATAGCCTAACTCTCCACCTTCATTAATAGAACCAGGTGTCTCTGGAGCTACATGTGAAGAAATACCTCCTGGAAAAGAAAACTGCTTAAATAACTTTTTCATTCCTTCTTCATCTTGTGATACAGATGGATAGATATCACTATAACTTCCTTCTAAGTATACTTGACTTACAACAGAATTTCCTCCATGACCAGGACCAGAAATATAAATCATATTCAAATCATATTTATTTATAACTCTATTTAAATGAGTATAAACAAAAGTCTGACCTGGAACAGTTCCCCAGTGTCCAACTATTTTCTTCTTAACATCTTCTTTTCTTAATTTCCTTTTTAATAATGGATTATCTAATAAATATAATTGTCCTGCAGCTAAATAATTAGCAGCTTCCCAATACTTATTAACTTTATCTAAATATTCATTCGTATCATACTCGTTCATACCAAAGTCTCCTTTTTATTATTACTTAAATATTATAACATGTTAAATATAATAAGTAAATTAAGTAAAATATGTAAAATATCTTTTAAATTTAAAGATTAATATAACTTAGTTATGATATACTTGTAATAGAATAGGGCTGGTATTATGGACTTAAAAAAACTATTTAATGAATATCGTTTTATAATCTTTGCCACAATTGGTTTCTTAGTATTAATCTTACTTGTTTTTAGTGGCTATAAATATTTCTTAGAATATAAAGAACCAGAAACAGTTAATAAACCTACACCTACACCTAAAGCTAAATTAGATAATGAATTAATTAAAGAAGAAGTATCAACAGAAATAAATAGTTATCTTCCTGATGTTAAAGATTATTTTAATATATCAGATGAATTAAATGATTTTCCTACAGTAAGCTATTATGATGAAGAAGAAAAAGAAACAGAAGTTGATTTAACTAAAGTAGGTACATATAATGTTAAAATAAAATATCATGAAAATGAATATAAAAGTATTTTAAATGTAGTTGATACAACTCCACCAGATGTAACTTTTAAAGAATTATCTATTAAAGAAGGAGAAAGATATATAGCACGTAACTTTGTTCAATACTATAAAGATAACAGTAAAGAAAAAGGCTATAGTGTATCATATAAAGATTCTACTAATGCTAATATCACAAGACCTGGAACATATAATATAGATTTATCAGTATGTGATAATTATAAAAATTGCACTGAAGGATCAACTAAATTAACTATTTTCTATAATAATAGTAATAAAAAGTATGTAAAGTCTGAAAAAGAGAATCTTATACTTAAAGAAGAAACTATTAAATATGGTATTAAAAGAATAACTTCAACAGATGTAACTTATAGTTATTATGATGATGGTAGCAAAGATGAAATAAGTAGAGATAATGAAGTTGTTAGTTATGATTATAGTGGTTTTAATCATGATTACATTAATGAAATGAAAAAAGAAGCTTTAAGCATTTATAATGATCAAGGATTTACTCGTACAGATATTCTTAGTACAATAAATAACTATCGTCGAGATGTAAACGTTGCTCCATTAAGCCTTAACCGTGAAATGAGTGTTTTAGCTATCGTAAGAGCTATGGAGTTAGCTTATAGTAATAGTGTAAGTCATGAAAGACCTTATGAAGAAGAAAAATATAAACAATGGAAATCAATATTTCTTGAAAAAATCTGTGATGTTAATATCGACTACCGTGTCTCAATAGCAGAAAGTATCGGTGCTAAACAAGAAAGTGATAAAGCTATGGCTGATTATTGGCGTAGTAGTACAGAAGCATCAGATATTATGCTTAATCCTAAATATACTAAAACTGGTATAGGAAAATATACCTTAGATGGTATTGATTACTGGGTTCAATTATACGTTGAAAAATAAAAGAGCTATTTTCTAAATAGCCCTTTTATTTTAGCCCATAAACCTTTATTATCTTCTTCTATAACAGCTTTATCATTATTTTGAACTTCTTTATTCTTAATTTCATCTATAACCATAATTATTTTAGAACTACCATTAGTTCCATCTATTCTATTATCCATAGTTTGATAATCATTACTTAACTTAGTCATAGCTCTAATTCTTCTTTCAATATTTCTTACATCACCATTAACTAAATTAGATATTTTTTCTATTCCATCCTTATCAAATTTATTAATTCCTTGATAAAGAGTATTAATGCCATTACTTAATTCATTAATACCATTATCTAAAGCTATAGAACCATTTTTTAAAGTCTCAATTCCACTAGTTAATTCATTAACTCCTCCTAATAAAGTATTAAGAGAACTAATGACTTCTTTACTCATTTCTTCCATAACTTTATTAGCTACTTGATTAGCAACATTTCTACTTACTTGCTCCGCAACAGTTTTACTAACTTGACTTGCTGTTGAAATAGCTGTTTTATAAGCTGTTTGTTCCATAATATTCATCATAGATTTATATGTTGTTTGTGCCGTCTTTGCTAATTCTAACTGACTCTTAACTTTTGCTACCATCTCTTTATTACCACTAGCTAACGCTTGTTTATAAAGTGTAGTAGCATCATTAACACTCTTAGTATACTTATTATATTCACTAAGAATACTTTTATATTCATTAGAATTCTTAATAGTATTTAAAGCTTGAGTACCAATTTGTTTTTGTTGTTCATCTGTTAAAGTAACACTATTAACAGCTACTTTAACAATACTATCTAAAACTTTACTATCTAAAACATTACCAGTATTACTACTTAACTTATCTATAGCTTTTTTTACTTCTTTACTAATTGTATTACTTCCTACATATGCACTATCTAATCCGTTTACTATTTTCTTACTTCCATCTTTTAATACTATAGAACCATTAACTAACTTTTCACTTCCTCTAACTAACTCCTTACTAGAACCACTTAAAGTATTTATATTACTATATAAAATATTAGTATTACTAAATATATCTAAATCACTTTCATCTAATAAATTAGCAGTAGCAGCAGTATAAATAGAAGATAATTCAAAATTATCAGTTTCATATGAAATAACTACTTCATCCAATCCTTTTAATTTATTAACTTTTAAACTATCATATAAGCCAGGAGAAGCTATTCCTACTATTACTTTATTAATTCCATTATCAATTATCTTACCATTACTTATATTAATATTTTTATTATTATCATTAGATAAAGTCATAACAGTAGCTACAATAAATGGTGTATATAACTTTTCATTCTTTCCATTCACATTAACTATTTTAGAAGAATTATTATTATATTCTAACTTTATTTTAACTTTACCTTTTTTACCTATCATATCATTAACATCCATCTCTTTATCATCAAGATAATAAGATACTTTAATATTTATAGGTAATTCTTCTTTTGTTGTACCATGATAATATATATCTTTACCATTAGTCTCCCATATTAATTCATCATTATCTTTTCTATAACTTCCATTACCATTAACGTTAGTTATATCATTTAACATACTTTTATCTCTAATTATATCTTTTCCATTATCACTTATATGTTCAGAGATAATGCTATTTTTAACTTCTCCATTACTATTTAATTTGGCATATATAGTTTCATCTTTAGTAAGAGCCCATACTGGCGTAGCTTGTAACACTAAGCCTGAAATTAAAGTCCATATTGTCATATTCTTTAAAAATTTATTCTTCATTATTTATCATTCCTTTCTTAAAACCCCAAGTAGTCTTTGTTATTAATTTATCAAATATTAGTAAAATACTAGGTACAATAAGTATAACTACGAACATACTAATTATTGCTCCTCTACCAATTAATGTACATAAAGATCCAATCATATCTATTTTGGAAACAATACCAACACCAATCGTCGCCCCAAAGAAGCACATTGCACTTACAAATATTGACTGTATTGAATCTTCTAAAGCTATACTAACAGATTCTTTTTTACTCTTACCATTTTTTCTTTCTTCTAAATATTTAGTTGTCATTAAAATAGCATAATCAATAGTAGCTCCTAATTGAATTGTTCCAATAACTATAGAGGCAATAAATGGAATACTAGTACTTGTAAAATAAGGAATACCCATATTTATAAATATTGCAAACTCTATTGCAGTAACAAGTAGAATAGGTAAGGAGATAGATTTTAATACTATCATCATTAAAATAAATATAACTGCAATTGAAGCATAAGTAACATTATGAAAATCTTTATCTGTAATTTCTACTAAATCACTCATTAAAGGACCTTCTCCAGCCACAATAGCATTCTTATCATATCTTTTAACTATTTCATTTAAACTATCTATTTGTTTATTTAATTCATCAGTAGCTATATCATAATCAGATCCTATAATAACTAATTTATATTTATCTGTCTTATACATCTTTTGTATATCTTTAGGTATTATATCTTCATATATTCCATATTTACTTAATAAAGTAGGACTTAAAACAAAATCAATACCATCTAATTCTTTTATATCATTAACTAACATTTCTTGTGTATCATTACTCATATTAGCATCAAGTAATAACATCTCCTGTGAAACCATATTATATTTCTCTTTTAATTCATGAGTAGCAATAGAATATCCATAATCATCCGGTATAGATTCATCAAGTTTGTAATAAACAGATGTCTTAGATTGTGCTAAATAAGCAGGTATAAGTAATATAATAAATACTACAAATATAGCTTTATGATACTTAATAGTAAAATCTTTAACTTTCTTGAATTTAGGCAATAATTCTTTATGTTTAGTTTTTTCTAACACTTTATCAAATACTAATAATAATGCTGGGAATAAAGTTATAACACATATTACACCAATTAATACACCTTTAGCCATGACTATTCCAATATCTTTACCTAATGTTAAATTCATTGTACATAAAGCTAAGAAACCAGCAATAGTTGTAAGAGAACTGCCAAATACTGAAACTAGAGTATCATTTATCGCTAAACTCATAGCTTCTTCTTTATTCTTCTTAATTTGCTTAGCTTTTTCATATTTATGATATAAGAAAATAGAAAAATCTGTCGTAACTCCTAATTGTAATACAGCAGCAATAGCTTTAGTAATATAAGATATATCTCCTAAAAATATATTAGTACCCATATTAAAAATAATAGCAATTCCTATATTAGCAATTAACAATAATGGTACTAAGTAATTATCTAAAGCAATCATAAGTACAATTATACATAGAATAACAGCAATAACTACATATAGTAGCATCTCACTATTAAATAACTCTTTAGTATCTAATACCATTGCACTCATACCACCAACATTAACTTTATCTTCAGTTATCTCTCTTATTTTGGTAACAGCATCTAAAGTCTTATCATTACTTGTTGATTCGCTAAATGTTATTAACATTAATTTTGTATTATCTTTAGCACACTTATCAAGTACTGAAGTAGGTAATATTTCTATTGGTATTGTAGTACCAGTAATATCATTTATTGTTACAACATTAGTAACAGTATCAATCTCACGTATTTCGTTTTCTAGTTCTATTAAATCTTTATCATTCATGTTTTCAACAATACTAACTGAGAATGCTCCCATATTAAAGTCATTAGTTAATATGTTTTCTCCTTTTAAAGTTTCAATATCACTAGGTAAGTAAACTAAGATATCATAGTTAATCTTGGTCTTAACATATCCATATATAGATGGTATTAATAATAACAATGTTAAAACAAGTATTAACCATTTATGTTTGCATACATAATCTCCAATTTTTTTCATTATAAACTCCCTTTCTAACAAAATGACTTTTGGTCAATAAACAATATACAATAAAAATGACCAAAAGTCAATATTATATTATTTTATATGAATTATCAACAAATAATATGCAAAGTTATTTGACTTTTTTTTAATCTTGCGGTTAAATTGACTAAAGGGTGATTATATGAGAAGGCTTGGTTTTAGTAAAAAAATCGAAGAGAATAAAGAAGCAAAAGAGAATAAATTATTAGAATCAGCTTTCCGTCTATTTACTGATAAAGGAGTAAAGAATACTTCTATTCAAGAAATAGTAAATGATGCCGGAGTAGCAAAAGGAACTTTTTATCTCTATTTTAAAGATAAATATGATTTAGAAAAATATTTAATAATCAAAAAAACTAAACAGCTATTTTCTGATGCAATGGAAGCTAGTAGTAAGCAAGAATTAACTGATTACAAAGAAAGAATAATCTTTATTATCGACTATATAATTAATGTTTTTATCAAAAACAGACGTTTATTAACTTTTATTTCTAAGAATCTATCATGGGGCTTATTTAATGATCACATTCGTTTATTTATGGATGAACCATCTATTGGTTTATTAGAACTATTTGAAACTGAAATCAAAAAGAATAATGGTAATGTTGAAAATCCTGAAGTAACATTATTCATGATTATTGAACTAGTTGGTTCTTCAGTTTATACATCTATTACTACTGAAAGACCTCTTCCAATTGCTGATTTTAAACCATATTTATATAAACAAATTAGAGAAATGTTAGAAAAATAGGAGGATTTTTCATATTATCAGAACATTTTTATAAAGAAATACAAAATAAATATATTAATTTAGCTAATTTGTTTATATAAATATGGT
>DEUO01000094.1 GCA_002362595.1 Caryophanales bacterium UBA3260 | reverse complement strand
ACGTTGTTCCCAAAAAAAAGTAGACCAAATTATTGATCTACTTATTACTTAGAGAATCCAAATCAAATCCATTATCTAAAATAAATTTTCTTAATATTTCATGAACTTGAATATTAACTTCATATTCTTTATATTGTTTATTATAAATTTTTTCTAATGTATTTTTAGATTTAACTAAATTTATTGTTTTTAGCAATTCATCAAATCTACCATACTCATTTATATTAGAATCAGTAACTGGGGAACTCATAATATTTCTTAATTTATTTTCATCAAGCCCAAAAGCATTAGATAATTTTCGTATTTGGTCATTTTCAGCATTTTTTTCATATTCTGTAACATAATCCATAAATGATTTATTATCTTCTATTATTAAATCTCCACTTTCTATATCGTGTATTAGCATATTTGCATATTTTTGCTTTTCTTGTGATAAACTTGCAAATGACTTATGTAAGCTATTTAAAGCTTTTTCCAATTCTTCTGGAGAGTAGTTTGGCTGATTTAATACCTTTAAAAATTTAGTAAATCTGCTATTCATATAATCAGAATCAATTTTTCCATTATCAATTTCTATTAAACTACCATCAATATCATAACCAATATCATCTGGATTATTTTTATGTTCTCTATCTAAATCAATATATCTTTGCTTTATTGCATTAATATTTGATTTTGTAATAGGACTATTTAATATTAACTGCTCAATATATATGTTATTGCATAATTTAATTTCTTCATCTTTACCTAAATCTTTAGATAATACAACATCTTCTATATTATTTTGTTCTTCAACAGTATCATCATCTTTAGGAATATATCCTTGAATTATTGCAGCACTTAAATAATTATTAAACTCATTATATAATTTAACAAATTTTCTTTTTGTTTCTTTATCATCTGGTAATACCGAAAAGTCTTCAACACCATCAGACTTAAATAATTCTTCGATTTCACTATAAATTTTGTTCATCATACTGATATTTTCTTCTAATTTTGGAACAAATAATTGAAATGGTTTATCACCTGAATACAATCTTATTGCTTTTTCTATATTTTTTTCCATCGTATATGGTTTTCTATAATATTTTATTATTCCAAATGGTTTAGTAGTTGCATTATAAACTCTATTAGTTCTTGAAAATGCCTGAATAATATTTTCAAATTTAATTACTTTATCTAAATACAATACATTTAACCATTTAGAATCAAAACCTGTTAATAATTGATCAACAACTATTAACAAACCAATCTTGTCTTTGTCTTGTATGTGTGTATATGGTTTTTTATGTGCAAGTCGATTTTGAATATCTTTTTTTAGACTTTTGCTACTGCTTAGAGAAAACTTCTGATCAAATATATTGTTATAATCTTCAATAACTTCAACTAATCCATCTTCTTTAAAGATAGCACCATCATTATTATCAATATTAGGATCAACTAATAAAGTAAAGTTAAATAAATCTCCAGCATTTTTAGATTTTAATAATCTATAGTATTCTATTGCTTCTGGTATACTATTTGTTGCTAATATTCCACTAAATTCATTATTATGACTGATTATCTTCCAATTAGAAAGAATACTTTTTACAACTTCTTCCCTATGCACATTATTATTGTATTGGTTTGATTTTAAATAATCTTCTATTCCCCTTTGATAATTACCATTCTCATCTAAATCTCCAGCCATGTCCACATCTTGCATATATTTATAAAAAATTTCACTCTTTGCAGGATCTGATATTGCTTCTTCTTCGGTTTGAGATTTAGATTTTTCCAAAGCAATAGCTTTTCTTAAATCGTTATCTTTGTAAGTAGGGCATTTATATACATCAAAACCCAAAACATTGTGATCTCTAATACCATCTGCTATAGCATAACGATGTAACTCATTTCCAAATACATCAGCAGTAACACTAAATTTCTTTTTATTTTCATCTAACACTGGTGTCCCTGTGAACCCAAAGAAAATAGCTTTTGGAAAGGTTTCTTTAATAGATGCCATCATTGTTCCAAAGGTATCTCTATGACACTCATCAATTATAAACACTATTCTTTTTTTATTTATAGTTTCTAAATCATGTGTATATATTCCTAAAAGATCTTTTATTAGACTCATTTTTTGAATAGATGTAACAATTAAAACCTTATAATCATCTTTTAATTGAGTTATAAGATCCCTAGTATCATCTGTTCCTGATACATCATCTTTGTTATCGGCAAAACCTTGATAGTCATCCAAAGATTGCGTTCCTAACTCGATTCTATCCATTAAGAATATTACTTTATCAGCATCTTTTGAATTAGCAATTAATTGTGCAGACTTAAATGATGTCATAGTTTTACCAGAGCCTGTTGTATGCCAAATATATCCTCCTCTAGTATTAGGATTAGTCCAGTCTGTTTTTGAAACAACATCACTTATTTTATTTGCTGCATAATATTGATAACTTCTCATTACTTTTAGAACATTATCTGTATCATCTGCAACTGTATAAAAACCTATTAGTTGATGAGCCATAGGTATTGATAATAATTTGCTGGTGATTTCCTTCCAATTATTTACTATTTCATTATTGAAATTTTCCCAATGAAAATAGAAAGAAGGATTAAATGTACCTGTAGGTCCTGGATTTGAAAAATATACTGTTTCTTCTGGTGTCATGGCAACAAAAATTTGCACTAATTGATATATCCCACTATTATATATTCCTTCATGGGCATACTTTTCTATTTGATTGGTAGCTTGTTTGATTGAAATATTACTCTTTTTTAATTCAATATGAAATAAAGGCATCCCATTTATAAGAAGCATGACATCTCCTCTTCTATTATTTAAAACAGAAGACTTTTTATTAAAGATAGGTTGTTCTGCAATTTGATATCGGGATTGTCCTGCAGCAATCTCTTGTCTATCATAGATTTTTAGACTTACTTCTTTTCCAAAATGTACTTTGTCTTCCTCATTATCTCTAGTAATACTAATTGTACTGCCATTAATAAAACTATTTAATTTGATAGGAAATTTCAACTCATTTATTTGTTCAATGATTTGTTGCATTTCACCATCAGTTAATGGAAAATCATTAAGTCGATCTACTTGTCTATTATTTTCAAATAAAATTTTTGACCAATTATTTAATAAATCTTTTTCAGTAGGATTTTTCAACACTCCATCTGTCCATCCATTTTCTTGCAAAGATTTTATAAAATCATGTTCAAATTGCAATTCATCATTATACATTTTGCCTCTCCTTCCTATATAAACATTTTATTTAACATTGATGTTTTAATATTTTTCAATTTTTCTAACTTACGTTGATGAAGAGTGATAA
>DEUO01000071.1 GCA_002362595.1 Caryophanales bacterium UBA3260 | reverse complement strand
CTTATCTATATTATTCTATCTATAAAGCTATCTTTTTTTAGTAGTAGTACTTGTCCACCTTTGATAGTAATAATTATCCATTGTTTATTTTGTTTAACTGATTTAACATGTATTAAATCTAGTTTTTTGGAATAGTCCCAGATAAGTGAATTATCTTGAGTATTTATGGTAATATTTGTTATATAATTTATGTTTTTTCCTTCTAATGATTTTAGTTTTTTATTTATAATACTATTTTTATTTATGTAAGTTATAATTGTTATTACTATAGATAGAATAATATAGATAAGAGCATATTTGGTTTTAGATGTTATGTATATGATAATCATTAATATTACAAAAAGAATATTTATTATGGAAGAAAGATTTGTTTTATTGTTTAAAACAATATTAAGATGATCTTTAACCACATTTATATTATGTTCATATTCATTTATATATTTCATTTTATCACACTCTTTATCTATTATATCATTTTTAAAAAAGCTAGTTTTCTAGCTTTCTAAATTATTATCAGCAAGGTATTCAACTATTGTATATTCAGGATCAACAAATGTCTCTTCTTTTTCACAGCTTTCATATACGATTGTTGATATTCCTTCTTCTTCTGGATTGTTAATATCAAGGTGACAATCTGCTAAAGATATAAAGTCAAAGTTATTATCATTTATAGCTTTATTAAATATATTAAGTGTTACTCTTCTAGTTAATAAGGCTTCTAGTTGGATGTCTGATAAGCTTGCTCCATTATCTAATCTTTCTTCATAATATTTTAAATCTGCTGTTGTTTCATATTCGTTAAAACGACATCCATAGTTTAGAGATACATCATTTGAATCACAAATACGTATATCAATTGCTCCACCAGTATTGTGAGCGAATAAGTTTTCAGGATTAGCAATATATTGAGGCATGATATTTTTTTTAATATTTTCAACTATTTCATCTACAGGAACAGAATAATTTTCTTTCTTATCTCTTTCTTCATATACTTTTTTATTTAACATTTCATAATATAAGTATTCTTGGCAATCGATTGTTCTAAATCCTTCATATATAATAAGATTGTAGCCAGTAGGTAATAGTTTTAGAACTTCTAGTAAAAATTTAATAATGCTTTCTCTAACAAAGACGATAGGTAAAGATCCTTCTTTATCTGATATATATAGTTCTGGAGAGATAAATAAACGAGGATGTAACTGGATAATACCATCATACTCTGTATCATATTTATTTAAAGCTACTAAACGTTCTTGATGATATTTATTATTTTGTGGTTTTTCTAAAATAGTATAATCTACTTTTTGGAAATAATATAATTTATCTAGAAATTTTTTTAAGAATCTATTTTGTAATATAATTGATACTATTCTACTAAATGTTTTTTCATCTACATTAGAAAATAAGTGTTTTAATATTTCTTCTTCATCTATACTTTTTTTAACTATTTCTTCATATGTCATAATACTTCACCTACACATATTCTTAATATCATTATACTATAAAAAAGAAGTTATTTTATAAATAACTTACTTTTTTGACAAATTATGAAGATAATCTGTACAACTTATTATTTGAAATATAATAGTTATTATTAAAAATATATTTATTATTTTAGAATTAATGGTAAAGATAAAACTGAGATAACATAAGATAAGAGATGAATCTAAAATAATAGTTTTTATTTTACCTATAATACTAGATTTAGTTTTTTTACCTTTATAGTGATAATATAAATTAATAATACTTATGAGTAATTCTAAAAAAAGAATAATAATAAATATTTTAGGGTTTGTTTTTAGAACAGGAAGAATAACACATAGGATAAAGATTTTATCACATATTGTATCTAGAAGAGCACCAAATTCACTTACATAGCCATGTGATCTGGCATACCAACCATCAAAACAATCTGTTAATGCAGATATTAATATAACAATGAAAGACATAGTAAGTGAATTGATAATTATAGATATTATTATAAGAATTGGAGCTAATAAACCTCTACTCATAGTTAAGAGATTGGCAAATTCTTTTTTAAATCTTTCTTTATCTCCACTAAATATTTCTTGAAACATTTTTTTAGTATTATCAATAATAAATTTATTGGTAGATACTTTTTTACTCATATTTTCACCTACTTTAATATTCTTCTTTTAAGATGTCATTTAAATATTCTTTTAAGCTTATTTCTTTGTTATCAATTATTAAGTTATCAACATTTTGTTTGTTAATTAATATTATTCCAGAAAATAAATCATATTCTACTTCTATTTTATCAGTTATTGTAATAGTGTTTTCTTCTAAGTTAATATATGGTATTTTAAAGAAGATATCTAATTCATTACCAATACTTTTTTCATCATCTCTAAATAATAAACCACAATAGTAACATAAATGGGTACGATGAGGTGTATATGCGTATTTACCATTATCTGAGTGATAGTGATTACAATGTTTACATTTGATGTGTTTCATAGATAGATAGTTCAAACGAGATAGCATTATACCACCAAATTCTTTATATGTTATTGTAGATGTATCATATGTTAGAACACCATTAAATTCTTCGTTATTTATATATATTTTAGGTTTTTTATTATCTAGGAGATTTTCATATACTATTTTTAATGATGATACTTGAGTATTTTTTAAATCTAATACATTATTAAATAATTCTTTTTCAGGGCATAAGCATTCTTCTAATTTGTTACCATTTTCATCCGATGCCATATATTTGTGTGTATAGCAATAATATTCTTTTAAGCCACTTTCTGATTCACCAATATAGTTTATGTTACATTTCATATAATCACCTTCAATAAATTTATAAGAATAGTATATCATGTTTTTTTATTTATTATGATAAGAGTTATTTATAGGTATTAGTTTCAGTAATAATTAAGTCCATCTTTATATCATTATAATTATTTTTTATATAACAGTTTTTTAATATTTGCTCTTCAAAACAGATAGCTACTTTTTTAGCTTTATTTATATTAGATAGATATCTATCATAGTAAGAAGAACCAAAACCTATTCTATTTTTATTAGTATCAAAACATACACCAGGTATTATTATTAAATCAATATTATTTTTATTTAAGATATTATTATTTTTTAATGGTTCATATATACCTAAAGATGTTTTATTAGTTAC
>DEUO01000062.1 GCA_002362595.1 Caryophanales bacterium UBA3260 | reverse complement strand
CCAGTAGTAAATTAAGATTTATAGGGCTAAATTTAACTTTAATAATATCATTCTTTCTATTATTTCTATGCTTATTAAACATAATATAATTCATCTGATACGTTAAAAATTCTAATGTTTTTATAGGACTATTATCAATTTCTTCCCATAAAATACTATAATCATTATGACTATTCTTAATATTAACTTCTTTTTCTAAATAATTATTTACTACTGGATTTTCATAATATAATGTATCTATAACATTTTTACTCTTTTTATAATATCTAGTATTAAATATAGTATCATATATATCTTTTATATATTCATATCCATAATTTAAAATCATTCCTGTAGCAACTAAATATAAATATTCTTTCATCCTCGGAGTAATTGACATTTCCTTAAAATGATCATCTATTGTAAACATTACATTATTAATAATAAAATTAATATTAAGTTTATTCGCCATGACAATGCCCCCTTGATTGGGTCGTATACTAACACCAATATTTATAAAAAGCAAATTTATCTAAAAGATATAGGAAAATTTGCCGAAAATCCTTGTTAATGCTATAATGCATACAAGAGAAGGGGATTTGGTAATATGATAAAATTTTATAATGGAATAAATAAATTAAAAAATAAAATATCATTAAAAAGATTATCGCATTCTAATCATCCTAGAATTAAACAAACTTTAACAAAATTAACAATCACAGCACTACTAGTAGCAAGCTTAACTGGTTGTGGAGTAGCAAATAAAACAACAAGTATTCAAAATACTCAAACAGTATCACCATCAACGATTACCCAGGTTTCTTCTAGTACAAGTAGTTCATCTTCTATAGAAGTAAGTCAAAATAATTATTCATTAAGTTATAACAGATTTCTTTATGATACACATGATACATTAGATAATACTCTATCATTAAATGAATATAGTAATGAACAAGGTATTTCAAAAAGCGGAAATAACGCTGACCGAAGACTAGCAAAAGGCTTATATGAAGGAACAGAAACAACTGTAACTGATGAAGCTTATAATAGTTTTATAAACTATGTAGATAATGAAAATGTAGTATATGTCTATGAAGATTACTACAATATTGATGAGGCATTAAATAAAACTGGAGCAACTATCTCATATCAAACACATTCTCATACAGATATAACTAAAGATACTAATTTAACTCCAGATCTATTAGTAGAAGTAATTCTAAGAAACAATAAACCTTACTTAGAAGAATATCCCGAATTTTATGAACTTTCAAATGAAGATATAAAAGAAATTGCGACATATATAGTAGAATCTATAGAAAATAATAAAGAAAATCTAACAGATACTTCATTAGATAGAGTATTCTGTCAAATAAGTAATTTAAAAATAGTAGGTTTTGATAGTTCAGATCCAGAACTAAATCCTGGTGGAAATATCGTAAATGCTCAATATTGTTCCGATAATACTATTGTAATTGATAAAAAACAAATAGCTTTACTTCCAAATGATGATGCTAAAGCTAAAACATATAAGCATGAAATAAATCATATTTATCATCGTGTATGTGAAGATGAACTAAACGAAGATTATGAACTAGTTGGAATCTCGCAACTTTGGCACGACTTAGATGTAAACCCGTTATTTTGGCGTTGGCATTACGAAGCAGCAGCAGAATCAATGGTAATGACTGAGTACAATACTCAAGAAGCAGTAGTATATAAAAACTTTGTAAATTATCTTCGTAGTATGGACTTAATAGCTCTTATTAATCCTAATTATAAAGAAAATGCCTTAGAAATTAGTAGCTTAAATAATAATCCTGAAGATTTATTTAAAATATTTAATGCTGAAACTTTAGAAGAAAAAAAAGAACTTATTAAGTTAATGTATTCTATAGATTATCTTCAAATCGAAAGAGAAGATTTAGAAGAAGAATATGAAAATGAAACAGGCAATACCTTTGAATCAAGGTTACAAGTAAAATACGAAATGAAAAAAAGTATTTGTGTAACACTTGCTAAGTACTTTTATAAAAATCTTGCTGAAAGAATAAAAAATGATAATGTTACATTAGAAGATATATTCTATCTTATAAATGTCTTTGAATCAGACTTAAACACTCATATCTTATATGATGAAGCATATGATGAATCAATTAAAAAAGAAAATATCTATTTCTTAGAAGAATATATAACTATACAAGATAATTTCTTTAGAATGTTAGCTTCATCAAATAACTTAGATGAAAATGAAATAGTTGACTTATTTAATTCTTACGCTATGGTAATCCAAGGTGAAGATGGCACATACAGAAGAAATGTTGGACTTAATTGGTTAGAAGATACTGAAAGAGAATTTATATTTAATCTATTAACTAAAAATATAACGAGTTTTACAAACAATATAAGAAATATGTATAACGTAGAATCTCATCAATATACAAGATAATATCTTGTATATTTTTTGTAAAAAAGTGTAAAAAGCTAATGCTCTTATGTAAAACATATGATAAAATGAAATTGACAATAGATAGTATTATTGTCAATCAATGTTATAGAATGGAGAATTGAAATGCTGACAGAGTTTGATAAAGATGCAATTCTAAATAATCGTAAAAGAATTTCATTAAATGAGACTGGAATTGATACTCTTAAACTAGAAGTATTAGAGTATGCTAAAAGCTGTAATGATAGCTTGAGCAAAATTCTAGACATCGTCGATAGTACTGAAAGATTTTATCAATCAGAATCAGGGATAGAGTATAGAAAAAAATTTCATGAATTATCAAATTCATTTCAAAACGTTATTTTTAACATCGAAAATATTGCTTATGGTCTAAAAGAAGCAAAGAATAAATTTGCTGATAAGAAAGATGAAACCATAGCAAGAATATCAATCGCTGAAGCCAATATCAGCGTAAATAAAGGAGGAAATTAAAAATGGCATTAGAACATGAAGGAACAGTCACAGTAAACACAAGTGAATTCTATGGTATGTCTGCTGAAGGAATTCAAAACTATATCAGCGAAATTCAAACTATTGTTATTCAAGAAGCATGTGAAAATTTAGAAAGTGGTAAAGACGCATTACATACTGCGTTAAGAACAGGATGGACAGGACAAGCAGAAGTTAACTTTGAAAAGAACTTCGATAATCAAATTACAGCAACAGTTAACGCATTAAAATCTGCAGAAGCAGCACTAGAAGCGGAGCTATATGCAATAGCAAACTCTTGGATTGAACAAGATAAACAAATGGTGGAGGTGAGTGAGTAATGTCAGGACTTGAAGAAATGCAAAAAGCTAATTTAACAGCAACAGCATCAGGAAATTCAGCATTAAATAATATTTCTGATTCATTAGGAGCACTTGGTAATGCAAATGGAATTAATACAGGAGCAAGTAATGGATTTCTTGGTATAGGATCAGATCCAGGCGTACAATTAGTAGGTATGAATACTGATGAAGCATCAGTAAATGCTATTACAACAGGAATTAGTACTTATACACAAACCGTTAAAGATAGCATCGCTAAATTAAACGCTCTAGAATCTGCTGGTGCAGGTTTTGGTCCAGAAGTAGGCGCAAAAGTTCAAGAATTTACAGGTTCTATGAAAAATGCTTGCGAATCAATCGTAAGTCAACTTGATAGATTCAAAGAAGACCTTAAAACTGTTGCAGCTGCATACCGTACTAAAGGTGAAAGCGTTATTGGAGCAGTTGGTTCAACAGCTTCTGATATTTCATCTGCAGCATCTTCATCAAAATATGACTTCGATGGTGGATCTAACTAGGTAAATGAGTAAATCGTCAGATTTATCATCTAGGCGTAGTGCATACTATGCTTTTAAAGAAAGAATAACTAGTGTTGCATCTCAAATAAAGTCAGTAATTGATGAAATGGATAATACTAAAAAAAATATTTCTGAAGCATTTATTGTAGACGGAGAATCAGGAGATAATTATAAATTAAAAGAAATACAAATGAAGTTACAAGAAAAATATAACCTTTTAACTTCTCATACAATTCCTGCTATAGAAACTAAAATAAATAGTCTAACAAACGATATTGAAACTGCTTTTAGAGAAGAAGCCGAAGAAAGAGAAAGAGAATTAGAAGCAGCTAAAAAGAGGGTAACATGGAAAAAATAGATATTGATACAACAAAAATGAAAGAAGCAGGTAATAACATTATAGTTGCTACCAAAAACTTCTCCCTTGACATTTCTAATTTAAAAAAGAGAATAGATAAAATGACTACTGATACATTTGAATGGGAAGGAAATTCAGCTGATAACTTTGTAAATAGAGTAGACGCGCAACTATTAGAACTAAATAGCTTTATAGCTACATTAAACCAATATGGTCAAGAACTAATAGAAAATGCTCAAAATTACGAAAATGCTGTTAACTATTCTAATATTCAATAATGAGAATATCATATAATCAAACAAAAATAAAATTAAATATCAATAAAGACATTGAATATTTAAAAAATAAAGTAAGTAGTATTTTAGAAACTGCTCAAGAGATAAATATTCCATCAGATTTTAGTAGAAAAAGCGATATACTTCAAACTGAATCCATTTTAGCAAGTGCTAAAAGCTCTCTAATAAAATATTCGTTATGGTTAGATCGTCTTGACTCGAGTTTAGTCAAAACAGAAGAGAATAATAAAAGTTCTATAGAAAAGATTTCTCAAAAAGAAATAAGTCAAAAAGAAAAATTTTTATAATAATATAAAAAAGCACTTTTCATTAAAAAGTGCTTTTTGTATGTTCTAATATAACTTAAAGAAGTACTATTTCAGAACCATTACGTATATTTGTTTCAATAACAAGAGAATTAGGATTATACTTTTCACCAGTCATACGACTAAAAAGGGCAAGTGACTCATTAAACTCGTAATTATCTCCCATTTCATTAATTGCTTTTATTAATAAGAATATAACATTTCCTATACGTTTCGAAATAGGTAAATAAATATTGTATGATTTCTCTAGCTCTGGAACTATTAAATTTATTAAAACTTTATTTTCCATCGTTATTCGTCTCACTTTCATCTTTTACAACAACTTTTTTAATCATACTTCTTTTTCCATCTTTAGCCGCAAATATATAATCAGAATTATTAACTCGTTTATCATCAGCTGTTAAATTTTCAAACTTAATTAACAACTGAGACCCAACTCCTTCACCAAGCCATATACCATATTTAGGATTAATAATCTTTTCATACCAATCTTCTAACTTTAACTTATTAAGTTCATCATATAAATCTACAAATAGAAAATGTATATATTTATTTTTTAATGAATCAATAAAGTATTGATTAATAAAAGATATATTATTTTGTTTTACACTAGACCTAAGTTTACTTATACCTGTTATGATATAGAATGTATGCTTAGTAAGTTTTTCAGCTTCTCCTATAATATGTCCAAATACATCATTAAAATTATTTTGATAACAAGTTAATCCAATTGTTAAAATATCAAATAATTCACTAAAATCTATAACTTTTATATCAACATCTGGAATAGATTTAAATTCTATCATTAAGGCATTTAAGAAATCTTTATGATTTTCAAATGAATTAGCTACAATTATATTAGCTTTTTGTGCTTCAAAGTTATAGAAATATTTATCTTTACTTTCAACATCATATCCAATTGGTACATTAGCAAGACCATTAACAAAATTAATAAGTCCATCAACAGATACAACTTTTGGTACAGAAGGAATAGATTGAACAATACTATTCTTGTATTTAGCACCTAAAGATTCTGCTGTATTTCTTATTATATTTGGTATTTCTTGTTTTAGATATATTAATGCTGTTTGGAATTCATAAACCCCATTTTTAAGTTCTATTAATCCTCTTCCTTTATAATTAGAAGGAACTAACTTCCTTGGACGTTTATTTAAAACAGTAGAGTAATCATCACTATTAGCCATTTGTAAACATATATGATAATTAAAATAATCTCTTACTCTTGCTCTTAAAGAAGCAACAGAAGAACTAGTTACAATAAAATTAACTCCATATTTAGAACCATCTCTATATAAAGGAATAATTAATTCAGCAACTTTAGCAAAGTTCTCTGTAAATATATCTAAATAATTAATAATAACACAATATAATGGTAATTTCTTTTCATTTAACTCATTATAAGTCTTAAAACTACCGCCAAAATCAACAGTTAAATCTTTTCTCCTTGATATTTCTCTTTCTAATAAAACCATCATATCTATAATTTTATTACCGTCATCTACCGTACAAACATCAGCTACTTGTGGGAATTTTATAAATTGTCTTAAAGTTTCAGCTCCCATATCTACAATATAGAAAACTATTTCTTCAGGAGAATGATAAAGACAAGAACCATATATAATTGTTGCTAATAAGTCTTCTTTACCTGAACCACTTTTGCCAAATATATAAGTATTTCCTTCTGCTAAATCTAAAGTAAGTAATCCTTGATACTGTTTTGAAGGATCATCATATTCTCCAATAATAGGATTAATATTATATTGTGAAGTAGTATAATTATATTTTTTAGCTAAATTAGCTATATATATTAATTCAGGAATAGGGTCAAGCCATAACTTTTTAGGACTATAATTTTCTTTTTTAGACCAATTAACTAAATGCTTAACAATATTAGTAAGTTGATCTCCAATATCTTCACTTGTTTCTTTCTTAACAAAATCATTAATTGACTTTATAACACTACCAACATTATTAATAAATACAAGAGAATCATCAACTTTTTTAATAACTCTATCAGTTGGTACATATTTAGCACCAGCCCATCCGGATTGACCTATATCAAAATACTCATCATAACCAACTTGTAAATAGAATCTACCAGCTTCCTTTATTGAAGCCGCATCAGGACGTTTTAACATCTCATTACTATCTCCAGATGTTTGGACTTTTAAACAAACTCTAAATCTAGTATTTGACCATATTTGTTCATTTACAACTCCACTAGGCTTTTGCGTAGCTAATATTAAATGAACTCCTAAAGAACGGCCAACACGTGCTGTTGATATTAATTCTGCCATAAAATCAGGTTGTTGAGCTTTTAATTCAGCAAACTCATCACTTACAATAAATAAATGAGATATCGGTTCTTTAATAATACCTTCACGATAATATTTTTGATACTTATAAATATCTATTGTACTTTCACCAGTTATATCACGTACATCCATAAACATCTGTTCACGTCTTTTTAATTCCGAATTAATTGAAACAAGACTTCTATTCATTGAAGATGTATCAAGATTTGTTATTGTACCAGCAAGATGTGGAATAGAAAATCCTTTCTCACGATTTTCAAAAGCTCCAGCTAATCCACCACCTTTATAGTCGATTAAAACAAATTGCACTTCATCAGGATGAAAATTAACACACATAGCAAGTACAAAAGTAATTATAAATTCAGATTTACCAGAACCGGTAGAACCAGCTATTAAACCATGAGGTCCATGAAACTTTTCATGTAAATCTAAAATAAAATCTTCACCATTAGCATGTACTCCTATAGGTACAGCTAAACTTATAGTAGGATCATTTAATTTCCATCTATTAGCTATATTTAATTGTTCTATTTTTGAAGCTTTAAATACATCTAAGAAAGAAATAGAAGTAGGTAAAGTTGATTGAACATCTGCACTCATAACAGGAATATTCATTAACTTATAACATATGACTTTTAAATCATAACCGCTAAGTATTTCTGGAGCAAAAGTTGTCTGACTATTAATATTTTTCTCAATAACACAACCAGTATCATCAGATAAAGCAACAAATGCATTACATCTTTTAGGTAACTTATTCATAGTTTTATTTATAAATACTACTGA
Source organism: Caryophanales bacterium UBA3260 (assembly GCA_002362595.1). The sequence continues at coordinate 4,355 of DEUO01000062.1, read as the reverse complement.
AAATCCATAATTCTCTAAAGCATCCATCGCTAAGCCAAATATTGGTAAACTTTTAGCTAAAAAAACATCATTAGTTATTAAAATAAAATAATTATCAAAAACTCTATAAGTATTAGATTCTTCATCTATATCTCCATCATTATCTTTAGCTTTTATTTTTTCCATTCTATCTTTAAATATCTTTTCTAATTCAGTAGATAATATTTTCATTTCATCATAAGAATCTGCATAATATCTTACTGTCTTATCATCACTAAAAGTATGTGGTAAATACTTAGCATAATCCCAATCAAAGTTATCTTCATTATTATTAATAAAAAAAGCCATTTTTAAATCTTGTGAACTATGTAATGTCGCAAGTTGCATAATAACAGAATTAACAAATCCTTCTCCATATTTTTCGTTAGATATTATTGCTGAAACTCTATTTTTCAAAAAATTAAATGTAACCGGAACATCTTCTAGTATTCTACTACTATTAACAACTTCATATACATTTTTTACTAAAAAATCTTCTTCTAAAGTAAAATGTTCTTCAGGAGCATTTATTCTTATCCTAGCTGGAACATTACCTATTCCTAGTCTAACTATTAAAAAGTCTTCATCTTTTATATCACGATTCCACAAAACTGCTGAAGCCCCATTAACTAAATTAATACAATTATCTACTTTTATATTAGTATCACGCAAAAGTTGTGTCTGTTTTGACATTATAAGTTTTATTTTCTCGTTACATGATTCTAAATATTCTGTATATTTCTTAATTCTATATTTTTCTCTTTTAATTTCTTTCTGTTTTTGTATTTGCGTTGCTAATTTTGGAATAACTAAACTACCAGCTACCATTGATACGCACATAATACCAGATGTAATTATTGTAAGAGGCTTAGCATTATTATTAATATTATTTATTAAATTGATAATCGATACAAAAGAAGAAGCTATCATTGTAAAACTTGCTCCAAACGTCGCTAAAAAGTTATCATTTTCTTGCATTTGCTTTTGTGGAGGTGGATCAATAACAATTTCTTCATCTTTAACATATTCTTTTAAATTAGGTTTATGAAAAAAATAATCATCAGGTTGATATAACTCTAAACTTTGATCTTCCTCAGTTACAGGTTCATATACTGTATTATTATAATTAGTATCATCAACATAATTAGTTAAATATAATGGATTAGTATTTATATCTCCTTGTAATACACATATCTGCATAAAATCTTTCATCCAAATAATCTTAACTCCATTAATAAATATAATATCTCCAACTTTTAAAAATACACTACTACTTATTGCTTTATCATTAACATAAACATTTGCACTTTTTCCAGATTGCGGATATGAAATATAAGATTTACCATTTTGATTAATAATACCAGCATAAACGACTTCATTAGTATAATTATTAAATATAATAGAACATTTCTGCGTATTACCAATAAGTATTTGATCAGTAGAAACATTTACTTTATATTTATTCTTATCAACTGTTGGAATACAATAGAAATCTAACATTTCATTTTTACCTATTAAGAAAATATTTAATTTCATATAATCTTCTAAAATAGCTTCTGTTTCAATATTTCCATTTACCACAACATTTATTGTTTCATTACTTTTAATATGCCATTTACCATCAATTGCTTCTATATTAATATCTTTTATAACTCTAGAATCAATTGGTTTATAATTCATCGTAAAAAAGCCATCAATTTCATCAGGTAAAGTCATTTTAGTTATTTTTTCATTATCAAGTAATAAAACTCTCATACCACACGCAACTTTCTATTCTAAATCATACTATACTAATATATATTATAACATATATATGAACATTTCTTAAGCTATTTCTTTAAAAAATAATATTTACACATCTAAACATCATTTATTATTATTTAGTCAAAAATAATAAATAATATAGTATAATTATATTAGGTGATTACATGAAAATTATAGTTTCAGCTGGCGGAACAGGAGGCCATATATATCCTGCTTTAGCCATTATTAATAAATTTAAAGAACATGAACCTAATCTTGAGGTACTATATATTGGTACTCATAATCGTATGGAAAAAGATTTAATTCCCAAAAGAAATATACCTTATGAAGAAATAGAAATATATGGTTTTTCTAAAAGCAATCTTTTACTCGATTTTAAAAATATCTTCTTAATCAAAAAGGCCTATAAAAAGTGCTTAAAGATAATGGAAGAATTTAAGCCTGATATAGTATTAGGTATCGGTGGCTACGTAACATATCCAGTTATTAAAGCTGCATCAAAATTAGGAATAAAAACTTTTATTCACGAACAAAATTCTATTCCAGGTAAATCAAATCTCGCTTTACAAAGTAAAGTAGATTTAATTGGTGTCTCTTTTAAAGAAACTATATCATCATTTAAAAAAGCAAAAGGCGAAGTATTTTATAGCGGTAATCCTTGCGGAGAAAACGCTTTATCACTATCGCCAATGCCCAAAGAGTCTCTTGGCTTAACTCAAAATAAAAAACTAGTAGTTATAGCATCTGGTTCCCTTGGATCTGCATCAGTAAACGAAAAAATGGTTTCATATTTAGAGAGTGTTGGCAAAGAAGATTACGAAGTACTATATATAACTGGAAAATCTCTATATGATGAGTTTGTCAATAATCATAAATTTCCAAATAACGTTAAAGTAGTCGCTTATGTAGATAACTTGCCATCACTTTTAAAAAATACTGATCTTATTGTTACTAGAGCAGGTGCTTCTACTATGAGTGAAATACTATCTTTAAATCTTCCTGCTATCTTTATTCCATCTCCATATGTTGCTAATAACCATCAATATCATAATGCGATGTCTATAAAAAATGCGGGTGGGGGAGAAGTAATTGAAGAAAAAGATTTGACATCAATAACACTTTCTAATAAAATTAATGAAGTGCTTTATAATGAAGGTATCTCTAAAAAAATGAAAGAAAACTTAAAAACTCTTAGTATGAATAATAGTAGTGAGTTAATATATGAAAAAATAAAGGACTTGATAAAATGCTAAAAGAATTAAGATTACATGGTGATGTAGAAGAACATACTTCCATAAAATTCCTAAACACTTATCATATCGGAGGAACAACTAGATATTTAATATCTCCCAATTCCATAAACGATTTAATAGCTGTTTTAAAAATATTAAAAGAAAACAATATTAATTATTTTATTCTTGGTAATGGTTCAAACATTATCTTTAATAGTCGTGAATATAACGGAGCTATTATAAGACTAAATAAATTAAATGGTATTGAAATTCATCCAGATATGGAAATGGTTTATGCAGAAGCTGGAGTCTTGCTTCCTAAATTATCTCAAGATGTTGTTAATGAATCCCTTACTGGTTTAGAATTTGCTGCTGGTATTCCTGGTACAGTAGGTGGAGCAATCTATGGTAATGCCGGCGCATATAATGCCTGTATTCTAGATTATGTTGAATCAGTTACTGTTCTTGATGAAAAATATAATGTAAAAATTCTCGAACACGAAGATATAACTTATAGCTATAGAACTTCTATGTTCAAAGAAAAAAAGAATATGATTATTCTAGCTGTTAAATTTTTCTTAAAAAAAGGTGATAAAGAAAATTCTTTAAAAGTATTAGAAGATCGTCGTCGTCGAAGACTAGAATCACAACCACTAGAATACCCATCTGCTGGCTCTGTTTTTCGTAACCCTGAAGGCGATTTTGCTGGGCGATTAATTGAATCATGTGAACTAAAAGGCCATCGTATAGGTGGTGCTGAAGTATCAAAAAAACATGCTAACTTTATTATTAATATAGAAAATGCTACCAGCGAAGATATATATGAATTAATAAACTATGTTCATGACACAGTATTACATAAAACTAATGTCGATTTAATTATTGAACAAGAATTTATAGATTGGGAGTAATAAAATGGATAAAAAGAGGAAATCTAAACATCGAAAATTAAGAATAAAATTGCTATGTCAACTCTTAATTTCTATTATCTTAATAGCCTCTTTTTGTATGTATATATTTAATTTAAGAATAAAAAACATCTATATTACTGGAACAGATAAAATCAAAGATATAACTATAATAGATGCTACTAATATCCGTGATTATCCCAAAATATTTCTTTTAAATAAGAAAAAAATGCAAGAACAAATAAAATCTATTCCTTTAGTAGAAGATGTTAAAATAAAAAGAAATATTTTTGGTAAACTAACAATTAATATAAAAGAAGAAAAAATTATTTTCTTCTATAAATATAATAATAAATTTATTACTAATAATGGTAATTCTATTGATAATAACAATGATTTCTATGGATATCCAACACTAATTAACTTTACTCCA
>DEUO01000109.1 GCA_002362595.1 Caryophanales bacterium UBA3260 | reverse complement strand
GTGATATAATTTATAATAGGTGAATAATATGATAAGGGGAAACACGTTATTAGATAATATTTCTAAATTGAATACTTTTGTTCATATGACAAAGTCAAATGAATTTTTAAGTAGTTATATTTCTAAAATAATGAATAATAAAAGTAAAAGTATAAAATTTATTAATGATTTTGATTATATTTCTTTAGATTTATTGTATACTTCTTTACAAATAATGGGTAATGATGAAAATCTAAGTAGTGAAGAATTTAATAAAATAGATAAAAAAGAATTAAAGTATTATATGGATAAGACGAAAGGAATTAATTATTTTAGAAGTCAAGTTCAGTCAATTAAAAATGAAGAAATATTGGTTAATTATCTACGTAAAGCTTTAGCAACAGGTAGTTATGTTTCAAATAATAACAATACTATTAGGTTTGATAACGGAATGATTGCTGATTCCGATTGGGTAGTTGATTTTGCTAGTTTTTTAGTTACTTCACTTAATAATAATGTTAATTTATCTAGTGATGGTGTTACTTATAATTTTAATGTTGTATCTATTCCTGATAAAGGAGATAGTTTTAAAAACTATATGAAGAATATTAAATTATATGAATATAGTGTAACGAAACAGGGTATGAAGAAATTAACTTATGAAGATATTAAATATTTAATTAATACTTTATCAGTTATTGAAGAATATGATTTTAAGCAATTACAAGAAATAAATAGTTTACTTGCTAAAGAAAAGTATACTTTATCTGTTAATAAAAAGAATGTATCTTTAACTAGAGAAGATAAGATGAAAATTGAAAAGTTATATAACGAAGCTAATTATGAATATGTTTTAAAGGAATATATTAAAGATACTTTAAAATGTTTTAATAGTAATACAAATATAAGTAGACGTAAACTTTTAGATACATTTGAATTAATTAGAAGTATTTCACGTGCTTATAAGTGTAATTATAGTTTAGATGAGTGTCGTAAGTTATTTGATATATCAGCAAGAAAAAGTGATATATTAACTGGTCTTGCTTTAGCTAATTTCTATATAAATTATGTATATGATGAGAATAATTTAACTAAGCATTTTAATTATTCAATGCTTGAATTAAATGCTTTAAAACCAACTATTATAGACTATGAAACTGTTGAGTATAAAAGTATTATTAATAATTTATCTTCTTTAAATAAGAGAGTAGTTAAAGTTAATCGTCGTATTAATAAGTATTTAGAGAATGCTAAGAGTAAGAATAATATAGATGAAGTTAAAAAGAATACAGATAGTTTTGTTAAGGATTGTAATGAATTAGATCGTTTAGTAAAAGAAATAAAAGAATTACGTGCTGAGTTAAGTTTAGAAAAAGATGCTACTCGTCATGATTCTAATATGAATAAAACTAAGTTAAGATATATAAAAGAAGCTATTATTAATGGTAGATATAGTGTGGATGGTACAAATAATTTAATGATATTTGATTGTTATAGTAATCGCGATTATCACCATACATTTCATTTAGAAATTACTTTAGATAGTTTTATCCAAGTTTTACTTTCAGATCATAATAGAAATACAAGAATAAACTTTTACCAAATATAAAACTGAAAAGAAGAGTCTTTTCAGTTTTTATAAATATATATTATTCTTTATGATATAATAAGAATATATAATAAGGACGTGTTTAGATATGGCTAGAAGAAATGAAAAGGATGCTTATGTTAATGATCAGTTTATTGCACAGAATTTAATAGAAATTGAAAAACCAAAGACTAACATAAGAGCTATAATTTTTATGGTTGTTGTTATATTTTTAGTAATAGGTGGAGTAGGTTTAGGAATCTATTTTAATCGTGATAAGATTAATTGGGAGATAAGATTGCCATGGCAGTCAGAAGATGATCCGCCATTATTTGAATTTGGTAATAAATCTAAGGGTAAGGGTAAAAATAATAGTAAGCAAGAAATAGTTATACCGGAAATATTTCCTTCTTCAACAAATTTTAGAGGACTAGGAATGAATCCTAAAGACTTAAAACGTGATGATAAAGGATATAGTTTTATGCTTGAATTAACTCCAACAGAAGTATTAAGAGATATTCGTATTGAAAAAGCAATTGTAGATGGCTATGTAATAGATTTGGATATTGATGTTGGAGAAATAACTGAAGTAACTAGAACAATAGAAGTAAGAATAAATCAAACTGATTTAGATAGATATAATATATTATCATTTTCTCGTCTTGGTATATTTGTTTCATTTTATAAAAATGATTCAAAGGGTATTAATACTAAATTACAAGGATATTTTAATTTTAAAATGCATAATAATATAAAATATGATAATGATGTAAAAGGAACTATTGAAATATATAGATATAAAAATGGTGGTGAAGATAATATCTTATATTATTATAAAACTGAGGCTGATAAAGATAATACTTATATATATTTCTATTTTGAAAATTCAGATTTTATTATTAAGAAATTTACTATTAAGAAATTATTAATTAATGGTGAATTATTTGATGGAGCAGAATTAAATGCTGAGGTATTTAGAAGTGCTCGAGATATATTTTATATAACTATACCTAAAAAGAAAGTTAAGGAAGTAGAAAACTTTAGTGTTTCATTATTTATAACAGAACAAAATGATGAAAATGAGAAAAATAATGCGATATATGTAACACCTGAATATACTAGATAAAGTTTATTTGTAAATTAAAAAGACTTATGGTATTATACATAGCAAGAGATGGTTGTTTATGGAAAGAATTTGGAATGAGTTATATAGAGCAGCTAAGAGTAAGTTAAAAGGGAAAGAAATATCACCATTTATTGAATATGGTAATAGTTCATGTGCTATATTAGGTGGTAATGATAAAATATATACAGGAATTAATGTTAAGTCTTCTACTAGTATTAATAGTAGTGCAGAGAAAAATGCAATTGTAGCGATGTTAAATGATGGCGAGCATGTACTTAAAAAGATGGTTTTATTAAATGAACTTGAAGAAGTTATAGAACCTAGTGATGAATATTATGGTTATCTTTTAGAATTAAGTAATGGTATTGATGATATTGAAGTATTAGTTAATTATGAAAAGAAAGAAATAAAGAAAATGGTTGATTTATTACCAGATTGGTGGGGAACTTATAGAGTTAAAAAGAATTGAGCTAGTCAATGACTAGTTTTTTTGTGTAAATGATTATAATTGTTTACAATTTATCTTTTACGTTATTTTTGACACAATATATGTAAACGACAATTATTTAATTGACAAAAATAAAAATTAATGATGTATAATAGAATCATAGAGGAGGTATACTTCATGAAGCCGCAGAATGAACCGATTCATATGAATGCCAAAAAAGAAGATATAGCAGATGTTGTTATATTTCCTGGTGATCCACTCAGGGCAAAATATATTGCAGATAAATTCTTGAAGAATGCTAAAGAAGTTACGAATGTACGTAATATGTTAGGATTTACAGGAACTTATCAAGGAAAGAGAATAACTGTGATGGGTCATGGAATGGGCATGCCATCATGTGGAATCTATGCTTTTGAATTATTTTATTTCTACGATGTTCAAAAAATAATTCGTATAGGTACGTGTGGTGTTGGATCTAAAGAAGTAGAAATCCCTGAAATTATCCTAGCCGATAAGGTTTATAGTGAATCAAATTTCGCCTTTTCATATAATGGATATGAAGAGAATGTTGTTGTTCCTTCTATGAACTTAGTAAATAAAATAGAAGAAACAGCAAAGAAAAAGAGATTAAAGGTTCATAAAGGAACACTTATGACTACTGATGTTTTTGGTCCTTATGTTGATGATGAAGCTATTTATAAAAGAGTTCCATCAGACTTGAACATCTTGGGTGAAGACATGGAAAGCTTTGGTTTAATTCACATTGCTAATTCATTTAATCGTGAAGCTGCTGTTTTGGTAACAGCGACTGACTCTAAATTTAGCGACCGAAAGGTAAGCGCTAATGAGAGACAGAATTCTCTAAATGACATGATAGTATTAGCTCTAGATTCTATAATCTAGTTCTAATAAATAAAAAGGGTTTAGTGATACAGCATCAATGATGCCACTAAGATAAAAAGAACTAACAATAGTTCTTTTTATTTTGTTTTTCCACTTAATCTTTCTTCTTTAGAATCGCTAATTAAATATAAATCTTTTAGTTCATTAAAACTTTTAGACATAACACTTCTTTTACTTATAAGATTAATATAGTAATTATCTTTTAAGTTTTTAGCTATATCAAAAACTGGAGTAATAATACGACCATCACTTAATGTTACTTGTTGATAGTTAATATAAGATACAGAATATACTTTACCATTTTCTATTATATATGAATCTTTTTCTTTAGTATGTTCAGTTTTTTCATTAGCATCTCCTAAGTATTTCTTAATAGTTATTTCACAATCTTCGATGGTTATTTCGCCGCCAGACTTTGTATAATATTCATCATTTAATGAGAAGTATTCAATATCTTTTCTTATTAATGAAGTATATAGGTCAGTTCCATTTATACTATTGTTAGTTTGAATATATGATAAATAATAGTCGTCTGTAAAACTAACAGAGTAATTATTTGTCATATGGGCGTTAACTAATCTGCTTGCTTCTTTTATAGAATTAGGACTTATAAAGATATTGCTAGTAAGAAGAAGCGATGTACATATAGCTGCTGTAGTAACGGCTTTTTTAATACTATTTTTAGCTATTCTTCTAAAGCTTTCAGATGAATCTTGATTTTCTATATTGCTATTATGTTTATTTATTGTATCATCAATAGTAGCAGTTCCTTCTTGTTTAGTAATTAGAGCAATCATATTAGAAATTTTTTCTTTATCATGACATTTTTCAATAAACTTTTTGTATATAAATAGTTTTATATTAAGAGAGTTACTTATTTCTTTATTGTAGATTAGTAGATCAATTTCACGGATTAAGTTAAAAGCTTCTTGAATAGTCATATATTCTCTTAGTTTTTTTATAAAAGAAGGAAAGTCACAACTAAAGTATAATTTTCTTACATCATCATGATTATCAAATAGTAGTTCTAATAGTTCACATATTTCAGTTATTTCTTTATATGAATGAACTTCTCTTTTTTCAAATCTAGATGCAAATAATTCAGTATATCCTTCAGTTATACCTCTACCAATTTTTAGAGCTTTATAACTACTTTCGAAACCACATAACCAGATTTTATTTTCTTTATTATAATAGCTTGATGCTAGATGGAGAAATTCATGCATTAAAGATTTTTTTGTGTAATATTTTAATAAATTAAGAGAATTATTAAATATTCCATTGTTTGTGAAACTAAATAAACCTCTTTTTACTTTAATATCTTGAAGACGATTAGTAACTAATATTAGTTCTTCGGGAGTTATATTTTCTTTTAAAGTATCAAAGCAAGACTTTAATACTTCTTTACTGACAAAAGATGGTTCAACTAGAGATAATGTTCTTACAGAATTATTTAAATCATTTTCATATTTAGTTAGAAAATCATTTAAATCAAAAATTCTTGAGATGTAGTTATAATATATACCTCTACATATATTAGTACCGGTCTTTTTTATCATAGCTAAGCTGATTAATGCGTCTATCATACTATCACCTTCATTAATTATAACATAAATATAAATTAAATTATTTTACTTATAAATATCTTATTTAAGTATGATATAATATGAATTAAAAGAGTGAGGCGATTATATGTATGCAGAAGTATTAATAGAATATAGTGCTAAAGCAATAGATAAGACATTTACATATATGATTCCAGATTCTTTAAGGGAAGATATTAAGATAGGAATGAAAGTATTAGTTCCATTTGTAAATAATTTAATATATGGGTTTGTAGTTAAGATAATAAACAATTTTGAAGGCGATTATGAAGTAAAAGAGATAAATAATATAGTAGATAAATACTTTTGCCTTAATGAAGAATTAATGGAATTAGGTAGTTATTTACAACAAAAGACATTATGTACTAAGATAGCTGCTTATCAGACGATGTTACCTAGTTCTCTTAAAGTTAAAATGCAAAAAAAAGATTATACTAAGTATTTAATATATATTAGATTAAATAAAAGTAAAGAAGAAATAGAAGATAGAATTAATAAACATCCAGGAAGACATAAACAAAATGAAATATTAAAGAAGTTATTAGAAAAAGAAAGAGTATTAAAAAATACTTTTAGTGGAGAACCACTTAGGACTTTATTAAATGATGAAATAGTAATAGAAGAGAAGGAACAAGTATATAGAATTAATAAAAATAATATTAAAGATGATAAGATAACTTTTACTCTAGAACAACAAAAAGCTTTAGATAATATAGATTTAAATAGTAATAATACTTATTTACTTCATGGAGTTACTGGATCTGGTAAGACAGAAGTATATATAGAACTTATTAGGAGAGTAGTAAATTCTGGTAAGACGGCAATATATTTAGTACCTGAGATATCTTTAACTACTCAGATAGTTGATAGATTTTATGAATGTTTTGGTAATGATGTTGCGATATTTCATAGTGGATTATCTGATGGAGAAAAGTATGATGAATATATAAAGATATTACGTAATGAAGTTCATATTGTTGTAGGGACTAGAAGTGCTATATTTACACCACTTTGTAATTTAGGAATAATAATTATGGATGAAGAACATAGTGAGACATTTAAGCAAGATACTAATCCGAGATATCATGCTAGAGATATGGCAGAATTTAGAAAAGAATATAATCATATACCAATAGTTTTAGGTAGTGCAACACCATCTTTAGAATCAATGTCAAGAGCTTTAAAAGGCGTTTATAAATATGTAGAAATGCCACATCGAGTAGGTAAATCTATTTTACCTAAAGTAGAAATAGTTGATATGGCAGAAGAAATGAAAAAAAGAAATGTAATTTTTTCAAAAATATTAAAAGATAAAATGGCAGATAGATTAGTAAAGAAAGAACAAGTTATATTACTTCTTAATAGACGCGGTTATTCAACGGTTGTTTCTTGTAAGTCATGTGGTTATACATATAAATGTCCTAATTGTGATATAGCTATGACATATCATAAGACTTCTAATAATTTAAGATGTCATTATTGCGGTTATACAGTATTTAAAGGTGAAGAATGTCCAGAATGCCATGAAAAAGCATTAGCAGATTATGGACTTGGGACAGAAAAGTTAGAACAAGAATTAAAAAAGATATTGCCAGCAGCAAGAATAATTAGAATGGATGCAGATACAACAAGAAATAAAGGTACTCATGAAGATATTATAAATAAATTTAGAAATCATGAATATGATATATTACTGGGAACACAGATGATATCTAAAGGTCTTAATTTTCCTTTAGTAACATTAGTAGGAGTTATTAATGCTGATGCTACTTTAAATATTCCTGATTTTAGAAGTGGAGAAAGAACTTTTGACTTACTAGCACAAGTATCAGGAAGAGCAGGAAGAAATGAATTACCAGGAGAAGTTATATTACAAACATTTAATCCTGATAATTATACATTAAAATGTGTTCAAAAAAATGATTATAAAGCATTTTATAATTATGAAATGAATAATAGACATAAATTAGATTATCCGCCATATTATTATATTACAAGTGTAAAAATAGCTTCTAAAGATTATGACATGGCTTCAAAAGAAATAATAAAAGTAAAAAAATATCTACAAAATAAAAT
>DEUO01000087.1:6860-8422 GCA_002362595.1 Caryophanales bacterium UBA3260 | reverse complement strand
CTACTATTAAAAAAGAAATATGATGATAATCTTAAAGTATTAAGTCATAAAAGTAATGTTTTATCAAATATTCGTCTATTATTATTTATTACTATTTTAATTTTATTATGTGTTCTTTTTGAGAATAAGATTTCTTTTTTAATAGTAGTGATATATATATTAACTTTTTTATTTATTGGTGTTGTTATATATCATTATTTTATTGATGTGAAGAAGAATGAAGTTAGTGCATATTTAAGTATTATAGATGAATATGTAATGCGTAGTGATGGTAGATGGAATGATTTTGATAGTCATTTTGATGTTGATTTAGATTATATTAATGATTTAAATTTAGTTGGTAAATCTTCTTTATTTGAATATATTAATATGACTAAAACAAAGGGATCTAAAGAATATTTATTTAAAAAGTTTAAATTGCCAAAAACAAGTAAGGAAGAAATAGAAGATAAACAAGAAGCTATTAAAGAGATAACAAATAATTTTGATTTTGTTTTAGAACTTGAATCAATATTAAGTAATATTAATGATTCTTATGAAACAGATTTTAAAAAATATTTATATTTATTAGATAGTGATATGAAGTATAATTATATACCTTTTATTATATCTTTAATTTTTTCTTTAATATCTATTATAATGATTGCTCTTAGTATTTTTGTTAATCCAGTATTTGTTCCTTTTATTGTATTAATGGCATTAGTACAAACTTCATATGCTTATTTTTATTCTTATCATAGGAATAAATATTATCAAGACATATTTACTTGTTCTAAAGAGTTTATTAAGTTAAATGATACTTATTCTTATTTAGGTAAAGTAAATATGAATAGTAAGATAAATAAAGATTGTTTAGATAAGATTAAAGAAGGAAGTAAGATTCTTGATAAGATAACTAATATAAGAGGTTTAGATTCTTTAAGAAATAATTTTATTACTTATATTATATGTAATACAGTAATGTCTTTAAATTTTTTAATTATTTATAAATATCATAAGTTACTTAAAGTAGATAGTAGGGCTTTTAAAGAGAGTATAAGTGCTTTAGAATGTTTGGAAGCTAATATTTCTTTTGCAACGATTGGATTTATGAAAAAAGATATTTGTACGCCTAAAATAAGTGATAAGTTAATGATTGAATTTAAAGATATTAAATATCCTTTATTAGATGAAAAAGCATGTGTTTCTAATAGTTTTGAAACAGGAGAAGATATTAATATAATTACAGGATCTAATATGAGTGGTAAAACATCATTTATGAAGACGATAGGAGTTAATTTAGTACTTGCTTATAATGGATCTTATGTTAATGCTAAAGAATTTACTTGTTCTATTATGAATATATTTACTTCTATAAATGTAAAAGATGATATTAGTAAAGGTATATCTACCTTTTATGGTGAGTTATTAAGAATAAAGAATATTTTAGATTATAGTAAGAAAAGTACTGAACCAATTGTTATATTTATAGATGAAATATTTAAAGGTACTAATTATAATGATAGAATAGTTGGAGCTAAAGAAACTTTGAAAAAGTTATCTAAAATATTCTTTATTCTTAA
>DEUO01000087.1:0-6646 GCA_002362595.1 Caryophanales bacterium UBA3260 | reverse complement strand
TTCTAAAATAAAGTGTATTGTCTTTTTAACTACTCATGATTTTGAATTGTGTGATATTAAAGATAAGAAGATAAATAATTATCATTTTAGTGAAAATTATAATAAGAATAAAATTTCGTTTGATTATAAGATTAAAACTGGTAAATGTAAAACTACTAATGCTATGTATTTGATGAAGCAAATGAATATTATTGATGAATAGTTTGATTTAGCAATGAAAATATATGATAAATATGTTACAATTAAATATAGTAAAGGGTGAATGTAATGAGCATAGTTAAAGTAAATAAAAGTGGCTTAGATAGTTTATCAAGTGATTTAACAAGTAAGATAGATTCTTTCAGTGATGAAGTTAGTAATATTGGAAGTATAGCTTCATCAATACCTTCACATGAAGATTTTCCCCTTCTTAGTAGTAAGGCAAAGGAGATTGCTAATAGTCTTAAAGAGATAGCTAAAGATTATGATTGTTTAGGACAGAATATAGTTAATTATATTACGGGGTTAAGTAATATTGACAAAGAAGGATTTGATACTTCACCTGAAGCTTTAGCAAGTTTGAATGTAGATGCTAATTTAACAGATTCTGGTTCTTCAAATAATGAACAAATAAATTTATATAATGGAAATAGTAGTTCAAATAATGGTAATTATACATATTCTTATACTACAGGACCAAGTGGTACTAAAACTGGTGGAAGTTTTAATAATTATTCTGAGGTTGGTGGAACACCACTTATTTATACATCTGCTACTGCAGGAACGATTATTGGAACTTCTAATATTCCTACTAATCCTCAAGTTAATTCTATTGTAAATTATGTAGATACAGCTGAGGGAAGAGAGATAGATGTACCAGATGGTTTAGGTTATCAGCATACATATATGGGATGGCAACTTATTACTTCTCCTTCATCTTTACAATATAAGTTAAGAGAATCGGCAGGTATGAATTTTGATAGTGAGGGATTTGGTAAGATAGGTGATAGATATGTTGTTGCTACAACTACTACTTTTGGTCAAGTTGGGGATTTTATAGATGTATATAAAGAAGATGGTACTATAATTAAATGTGTTATAGGAGATATAAAGAATCAAGGGGATGCAGGTTGTACAATGTGGGGACATAATAATGGGGCTAATGTTATTGAATTTGTTGTTGATACAGAGTCTTGGTATGGAGGACATGATAATCCTGGCTCACCTAGTTGTCATCCTGAATGGAATCAAAACATTGATAAAATCGTTAATAAAGGCAATTATTTTGATTTAATGAATAACGCCGAAGTAGTTACCTGTTAGGAGGAATTTTATGGCAAATACTTTCTTATATAATGAATCAGGAGTTTCAAGCAGTATTAGTGATTTGCAATCTTCTTTAGATTCATATAAAAATAATATATCTGTTTTAGAGGGGTATATTTCAGAAATGAATGGTTCTTCAGCTTGGCAAGATGAAATAGTTAAAACGTCTTTTATTGCAGCAGCACAAGGATATATAACAGCTTATAAAACGTTTACTTCTGGTATAGAAGGATATATTGAATGTTTAAATAAAAAGTCAAAAAATTTAGCAGAGCATGAAAGTAATTTTTCAAAGTAAGGAGGAATTAGGATGTCTTATAGTTCTTATGGAGCACGTTTAACATCGACAGTTAGTAATTTAAAAACGAATAATAATGATATGATTAATATGGATTTTGCTTCTTCTTGGGAAGGTAGTGCTAGTCGTATGCAACTTCATCATCTAGATGAACTTCATGGCGCGGTTGAAGATGTTTTAGCGGCTATAGATACTCTTAATGAAGTTTTAAATGATATAGATAGTTATGATGCATATAAGTTACAAATAAAGAAATGGGAAGATAGATTAGCGTCTTTAGATCCTGAAGATGAGGCAGCAATAGCAGATGCACAAGTTAATATAGCTAAAGCAAGAAATTCTATGAATGAAAGAAAAGCAGTAATTCAAGGTAAAATAAGTGGTATTAATGCAAAATATAAAAGTAGTTTAAGTGTTATTCCTCCAACAGAAGTTGTTAGTACTAATGATGTATTTGCTAACGTTTTTTCGTCTTCTTCAAATATTTCATCATCTTTTGATATTTCGCAATATGTAACTGTTAATTATAACGAAAATCCAAATTTCAATAATACTGAAGCTTGGGTTTATGAGAATCCTTATTCGCAAGCTGGTTTATATGGCCAATGTACTTGGTTTGCATGGGGTAAATTTTATGAAATGTATGGATATAGTCCTGGATTTACAGGTAATGGGAATCAATGTGCTTATCAATTAGTAAATAGTCATCCTGATAAGTTTGAAATATCTAATACGCCACAAACAGGTGCTGTATTTTCATATAAAGGATATCCTTATGGACATACTGGAGTAATTACAGAAGTTAAAGATGGAATGTTAACTTATCAAGACGGAAATTATGACGGAGTTACAAATTCATTTGAAGTAGCAAAGCATGACTGGGGAACAAAAACAGTACCAGTTCAAGATTTTATTAATCGATATGGTGGAAATATAGTTTTTGCTAATCCAAAAACATATACTTGTTAAGAAGGGAAATAAATTATGGGTAAAGTTTTAGTAGATTCTAGTGCAATGGAAATGTGGCGTACTAAGATGCAAAGTGTTAATTCTAATTGTGTTGATGATATAGAAAAAATAGAAAATGTAATTAGAAGTTTAAATGATTCTTTTCAAGGTGATTATGAAAGTGCTTTTGCAGAGTCTTTTACAAATTATTGTAATATTATAAAAGAAAGTCATAATAATATGAAAGATTTTAGTGGCTTTTTAGATAAAATATATGAAATTATGAATAATCAATGATTATTTATATTAAATTAAGAATAAAGGGTGTTTATTATGAGTAATTTAGCTACTATATATTATTCTTTTGAATTTCAAGCTGTATTAAAACTTATTTTGGGAGCATTGTTAACTGGTGTTATTGGTTTAGAGCGTTCTTCGCTTAATAAGCCAGCAGGATTTGGAACACATGCTATATTGGGTGTTAGTGCTGTTTTGATTGTTTTAAGTAGTGATTATTTAGCACAGAATTATGATATAGATATGTCACGTATTCCGGCACAGTTATTATCTGGAATAGGATTTATTGGTGCAGGAACTATTTTAAGAAATGGATTGAATGTTAAAGGAGTTACAACTGCTGCTGGTTTACTTTCTGTTACTTGTATAGGTTTAGCAGTTGGATCAGGATTCTATGAAGGAGCAGTTTTTGCTACAATAATAGTTTATTTAATTCTTTCTTACTCACATAGTATATCTGATAAATTTGAAAGATATGCATCTTTAGATTTAGAAATAAAGATTTCTGCACATTCTAAAGATACTATAGATAGAATATCTGAATTTTTATCAAGTAAAAAGGTAGAAATACAAGGTATGAAAAGAACTTGGGAAGACGATGACAATGACTTAGAAAAAATATTAGAAATAATGATTACGTATGATAGTCGTATTATTAATAAGAGTAAATTAATAAAAAGTTTATTAGATATAGATAATATTATTGAAGTTATTTCTCAATAATTTCTTTTTTTGTATTGCATTAATTTTTTAAAGATATATAATTTAAGTATAGAAAGGAATGATTTTATGTTAGAAAATAAAGTCGCAATTATTACAGGAGGTACGAGAGGAATTGGCCTTGAAACAGTACGTGTGTTTAAAGAAAACCATGCAAATGTTATTCTTTTTGGATCAAAGGCTGAGTCTGTAGATAAAGCAATAGAAACTTTAAAAGAAGAGGGATTAGAAGTTAAAGGATATTATCCAAATTTAAATAATTATGATGAAGTTTCAGATACTATAAAGAAGATTATAGATGAGTATGGACATATTGATATATTAGTTAATAATGCAGGTATTTCTGCTAATAAGAAAATTGAAGATACTACATCAGAGGATTTTTCTAAAATAATGGATTTAAATGTTAATGCAATATTTAATATGTCAAAAGCAGTAGTTCCATATATGAAAGAAAATAAAGGTGGAGTAATTTTAAATACTAGTTCAATGGTTAGTATTTATGGTCAACCATCAGGAGTTGGATATCCAGCTAGTAAGTTTGCAGTTAATGGAATAACTAAGTCTTTAGCAAGAGAATTAGCGTCTTCAAATATAAGAGTAAATGCTGTTGCACCTGGTGTTACAAAGACTGATATGATTGCTAATTTACCGGAAGAACAACTTGGCCCAATTATTAAGACTATACCATTAGGACGTATTGGGGAGCCAAGAGATATCGCAAATGCTTTCTTGTTCTTGGCAAGTGATATGGCTAGTTATATCACAGGAGTTGTATTATCAGTTGATGGTGCAGCACGTACATAGTAGGTAGTTTATGAAAAATAAAAAGATAACAAGAAAAATTACACAAGGAGTATATGTTCTTACAACAGCTGGTGGAGGATGTGTAGTAGACGCTGTATCACAAGTAAGTGCTGGAGATAATCCTCTTATTGCGGTTGCTGTTATGAAGAGTAATTATACTAATGAATTAATGCATAAAAATGATACTTTTACTTTATCAGTTTTAGGTATGGATGTAGATGCAGAGATAATTAAGACTTTTGGTTTAAATTCAATGAGAGACATTGATAAATTCGCTAATACTAAAGTAAATGATGTTAATGAAGAAAAAATTATTGAAGATTCATTAGGTTATATGATTTGTGAAAAAGTAGATACTATTGAAAATGAAACGCATACATTATTTATTGGAAAATTAATTGAAGCTGATGTATATAAAGATGAAGAAGCAATGAGTTATGGGTATTACCAAGAACATAAAGACGAACTATTAGAAGTTAAAACAGAAGAAGGCAAAACCGCGTGGGTTTGTTTAGCGTGTGGTTATGTTTATTATGGTGATGAGTTACCAGAAAACTTTAAATGCCCAAAATGTGGTGCTGATGCAAATATGTTTGAAAAAAGGTAAATCTTGTATAGATTTTCTTTTTTTAATGATATAATATTTTTGATGTGAAGGTGATATTATGTCTATAGAAAAAGCTAAAGAGTATTTAGCTAAATATGATTTAGATAAGAAAGTATTAGAATTAAAACTATCTTCTGCTACAGTTAAAGATGCAGCGATTGCTTTATCATGTAGTGAGGGAGAGATAGCTAAGACTTTATCTTTTATTGTTGATGAAAAACCAATTCTTATTGTTACAGCAGGAGATAAAAAGATAGATAATAGTAAATATAAGAAAGAATTTAATTGTAAAGCTAAAATGATACCATTTGATGAAGTGGAAGATAAAATCGGTCATAAAGTTGGTGGAGTTTGTCCATTTGGAATAAACGATAATGTTATTGTGTATTTAGATGAATCATTAAAAGAACATAAATATGTATATCCAGCTTGCGGATCTGGTAATAGTGCTATAAAGCTTACAATAAAAGAATTAGAAAGTATTTCTAATTTTACTAAGTGGGTAGATGTTTGTAAAACAATAGAATAAAGAGGGAAAAATGAAGAAAGTAGTAATTTTTTTAGTTATATTATTTGTTGTAGGTATTTTATTAGTTTTGGGAATAAATATTTATGTTGTATTAAGTACTAAGAATCAAATAATAGATATTGAAGAACTTAAGAAAGAAGAAAATATTGACTGTATTATTGTACTTGGTGCTGGAATATGGGGAGATGAACCTAGTCCAATGTTAGAAGATAGATTATTAGAAGGAATAAATTTATATGAAAATGGTGTTGCTTCTAAAATAATTATGTCAGGGGATCATGGCAGAGAAGATTATGATGAAGTAAATATTATGAAGGATTTTGCTATTAATAGAGGAATTCCTAGTGAAGATATATTTATGGACCATGCTGGGTTTGCTACATATGATAGTATCTATCGTGCTAAAGAAATATTTGAAGCTAAAAGAGTAGTTATTGTTACACAAGATTATCATTTATATAGAGCGTTACATATAGCTAATAGTTTAGGAATAGAAGCATATGGCGTTCCATCTAATCCTCGTAAATACGGAGGACAATTTATTCGTGATATAAGAGAAATACTAGCTCGTGATAAAGATTTTATAAAATGTTTATTTAAGCCTAAACCTACTTACTTAGGAGAATCTATTCCAGTAAGCGGTAATGGAGATATAACTAATGATAAAGAAAGAGAAGGAAGTTGATTTATAAATCAACTTTTTATATGCTATAATATACATATATAAAATAGAGGTGTTAATATGAAAATAGTTTTAAAGCATATTTTAAGAAATATAAAAGAAAATAAAGGCAAAAGTTTTTTAATAATTCTTTCTTTAGCTATCGCCTCTGCTTTATTTATAATAAATATAACTCTACCAGAACATATTATCTCAAGTTTAATAGAATCAATAAGGATAGAAAATGGTTCTTCTGATCTTGAAGTATCAAATAGAGCTTTATTTAATATAGAAGAGTTAAAAACAAATAATGAAGATATACTTTATACACCAGTTACATATACTGAGGGAATATATAATGATATACTAATATCTATAGGTGGTTATGATATTGATATTTCAAAAGAGATGAAACTATTAGGAAATGATGTTCCAAATTTAAATAAAAATGAAGTTGTTATTAATGATTATTAT
>DEUO01000131.1 GCA_002362595.1 Caryophanales bacterium UBA3260 | reverse complement strand
TATTTTCATTTATACTAATGATACTAATTTAATACTCATGTTTTATTCATAAATATACACCTCTCTCTATATATATTATTAAAGATTCATATACTATTTCTTTCCAAAAAAAAGAAGTTATTTCTAACTTCTAAACATATACAGCAAGAGCTACTAAAATTAGTACTAATAGTATAAATGAAAATAAAAATTTCCAAATATATTTAAGCCAATTTTTATATGGAATATTTAGATATGTTAATGTGGCTAAAAGAATAATACTAGTTGGTCCTACAAATGTAGCAATAGCGCCACCTATTCTCCATAATAATGATAATGCCGTTAAATCATTTCCATATAATACTGCCATTCCCGTTCCAAACATATAAGCGCATAAATTCGGATCACCTGCTAATACTGATGATAATATAGCTAATAATAAAACTACTATTATATTAAATGTTCCACTACCTGCTAAATAATTAACAAATGTAATTGGCCATGGATACATTGATATTAAGAATAAAACTGATGTTGCAAATCCATAAATAAATGCAACTCTAATCATCTTCTTCATACCAATACCAAATTGCTCTATAAAATCATTAAATTTAACTTTTCCTATTAAAGAAATAATAACAATTCCAACCATTAATACAAACGTAGCATATAACAAATCTGTCCAAGTACCAAAGGCTGTTAACCTTGAACCCAATATTGATGAAATTACTGGAATATCAGCTATTGTTACACTATTTATAATATTAGTATATAATTTACTAAAGAAATTAACATTAAAGCTATTAATCCAATCTATATAGCCTAATAATAGAACTAATAAAGATAATACACCTATTATTACTAAAGGCCATACTCTTACTTTTTTTTCTTTTCCTTTAACTTTTAGCTTTTTCTCTTCTTTTAATTCCTCAGCTGCATATAAATCATATTTAGTTTGATCTTTATTATCAGCATGTTTCTTCATATAAAGTATACTAAATACATTAAATAAGACAACAGCAATTAATAATATTACCCATTTTTGAATCATTAATTCATTAACATCAACTGCTATAGCTTCATTAAGATATGTCATATTATAGGTTCCATAAGTTAAACCTAAATAACCTAAAAACATACCTCCAAATCCAGCACTAAATGCTGTAAGACGATTATAACCATTTCTTAAAAAAATAGTTACGATAAATGGTGCTGCAACAAATAATATCATTATGTTACTTGTTATTGATGCATAAAGAGCCATTAAAGTTGTAATAACAACCATTGCTATAGCTTCTTTACCTTTAATTAAAGAACTAACTTTATCAACCAGTTTCCTGTACATTAACGTATTAGATAATACTTGATAACAGCCACCAACTGCTAATAAGAAAACAATATCTGCTATCTTATAATAAAAAGCTGAATATATTACTGAGATGATATCAAACAAACCCATTCGTGTAATTCCTACTGATGTAAAAAGACCAGTTGTTGAATCATATACACCACCTTCTATTATCCAAGATAATAAGAAGAAAACAACAAATACAATAAAAGTTATTTTTATTTTATCATTCTTATTTTTCATACTCTACCTCCATAAGCCAATTATACCACATATTCCATATATATTTATAAATTTTTAGTGAAATATTCTTCACAAAAAAAGAAAGTATTCTAACTTTCTACATATAAACCATTAGTACTTGAAATATTATAATCACTTGTCTTATTACGAATAACTTTATTAAATAAATCTTCATTACTATCATAACCATTTACATAATAATAATGGCCACCGCTAACAAATAACATTGGAGCATAAGTATAACCATTATATGAAGTACTAACTTTTCCATCATCCATTAACTTCAAATCTTCATATCTAATAGTGGCATAAACTTCCATATTTACACTACCACCATTATATGATTTCTTATATACATCATATAATGCATTTCTATCAAAAAATACGCTGTCATCTTTGTTAACTAATAAATACATTCCGGCATAAGTCCAATCAGAACTTTTTATATCGGAGCTAATAAATTCTCTTTGATTATTTAATTTTTTTAAACTCTCTTTTTGAATAATTTCTAAAGTCTTTTCGTCTATTTGAGATATCTCAGTAACATATTTATCTTTCTTCTGTTCAACAATTGGATTAGTTCTTAAAAATTTTTCATTTGAATCTATGAAGTTACCAATTCCCATAATAATCATAAAAACAACCACTCCAAAAATAAACAAAAATATAATAAAAGGAACAACTGATGAAAACGCAAACCAAGTAAAAATTGTAGAAGCAAACTTTTTTATTTTAACTAAGTCATAATCTTCTTCAGAATTATCAATCTTAGTATCATCCTTTTTTACTTCATAATTAGCATTACAATATTCACAATGAACATTCTTATCATTTTCATTAAATGATAGCTTTGCTCCACAATTAGGGCACTTTTTTTCAATCAATTTCATATAAACTCACCTATCACAATAATTATATCATAATAAAAAGTCAACTACACTTCTATAATTGACTCTTTACATATTAATTTCTTTCTTTCATAGTTGGGAATAATAATACATCTCTAATAGATTCTTGTTCTAAGAATAGCATCATCAATCTATCTATTCCATAACCAATTCCACCAGCAGGTGGCATACCATATTCTAATGCTTCTACGAAATCCATATCGATATCATTAGCTTCATCATTGCCTAAGTCTCTTTCAGCTATTTGTGCTTCAAATCTTTCTAATTGATCAATAGGATCATTTAACTCTGTATAAGCGTTTGCAAATTCCTTACCAGCAATAAATAATTCAAATCTATCAACGAATCTAGGATCTTCTGGATTCTTCTTAGTAAGTGGTGAAATCTCAATTGGATGTCCATATAAGAATGTTGGTTGAATCAAAGTTTCCTCTACATACTTTTCAAAGAATAAATTAACAATATGACCAAATGACTTTTCATGTTCAGCTACTTCAATATGATGCTCTTCAGCTAACTTTAATGCTTCTTCAAGCGTCATATCCTTTTTAAAATCTATACCTGTCTGTTCTTTAATTGCATCAGTCATACTAATTCTTTTCCAAGGGCCTTCTAGATTAATATCATAACCACCAAATTTATAATCCATCTTACCCATAACATCACGTGCTATAGTTTGAAACATTCCTTCAGTTAAATTCATCATACCTTCTAGATCACTAAAAGCTAAATAAGCTTCCATTAAAGTAAACTCCGGATTATGTTTAGGATCCATACCTTCATTTCTAAATACTCTTCCTATTTCATAAACAGCTTCCATACCACCAACTAATAATCTCTTTAAAGGTAACTCTAAAGCAATTCTTAAATACATATCTAAATCTTGTGTGTTATGATGCGTTACAAATGGACGAGCACTAGCTCCAGTTAATAAAGTAGTTAATATTGGAGTTTCAACTTCTGTAAATCCTTGATTATCCATATAATTTTGAATACATCTAACAATCTTTGGTCTTAAGAAAGCAACTCTCTTCGAATCATCATTCATTATCAAATCGACATAACGTCTTCTATATCTCTCTTCAATATCTGTTAAACCATGAAACTTCTCAGGTAGAGGTTTTAGTGATTTTACTAAGTGTGTATATTCTAAACATTTAATAGTTACCTCACCAGTTTGTGTCTTCATTATTTTACCTCTAACACCAACTATATCTCCTATATCTGCACTCTTAAATAATGTATAAGCTTCTTCACCAATATCATTAATAGAAATATATATTTGAATAGAACCTGATTTATCCTTTATAGAGAAGAATGAAGCTTTACCCATTTTCCTAATAAACATTATTCTTCCAGCAACTATTGCTTCATCATTCATATTTTCAAATTCATCGTGGGGAACATCTGCATACTTTTCTTTAATCTCACTAGCAAGTGCCGTCCTATCAAATCTGTGTCCAAAAGGATCCATTCCCAATTCTCTAATCTTTTCTGCTTTTTCTCTTCTTACTAATTCTTGTTCAGTAAATTCTCTTTCCATTTTCTTTTCTCCCTTTCCTAAATAAAAAAAGTTATAGACAAAGGGGCAAATAAAATTCGCGGTACCACCCTTCTTTAATCTATAACTTGATTATCTCTTAATTTATAACGGTAATTACCCGGGCTAACGCCACTCAAAGGTTTTTATTCATATTAGGCTTATTACTGTCTTCCACCAATTACAGCTCTCTATAAACAGTTTCTAATACTACTCGTCCTTCTCACTGATTTATGAGTTAAATAATACTATACTTTTTTTTAATTGTCAAATACTATTCTGATATTTTTAAAGTTAAACGCATATTACTATTTTCTGGTTTATCTAAAAGGCCATCTACCCTATTCATTTCATCTACTAAACCAGCAATCATTTTAATTGTACTATCATTTTGATTATGAATATCTAACATAAATGATGGAACCTCTTTATTAAATCCATATTCTTTTAATAAAGCTTCAATATCATCAATTGTATATTGTTTAGCAAAAGGCCATGTATCACCATAATTACCCTCTCTAGTAATATATCTTGATTTTACATATCTTACTGGTCTTTCTTCTCTATGTAACTGATAAGAACCCTTTAATAAAAAAGCAAGTAAACCATAATCATTAATAGCCATTAAATCATATCCAATAGATCCTTGTTCATAAGCAACTTTACTAAAATATTTAGCACGTCTAGGAAGTAAACCAGTACTATAGCCAGGAGTAGAATTATACTTTTCATCAATATATACAGTATCTATTTCCTTTAAATGATAATAATATATTGGAATTATATCACCTACGTGACGTACATTATGTTGAAATCTTAACTCACACATAACATCACTTTTAGGATTATATTGTTTATAAATAACACATCCATCATATCCTTCTTCATCTATTTCTGGATATGGTCCTATATCTACTAAATGTTCTACTCCGTTATCATCTACAAGATAAGTCTTCTCCCCAAAACAAACATTATATCCATTTTCTCTAACACTTAATAGCTTATTTTCCTCATCCAAAGTAAATAAAGTATATTCACCCTTATAATTTATAAAAACACAATTCTGTCTTACTCTAGCAATAAATCCCAACTTTTTAGTTTCATCCAAAGTAGCAAATAAATCTATATCTTCCTCACCAAAAATATCATATAAAAGTTCCATTATCTTAGGAATATTATCTATTATTTCTTGATCACAATTAACTATTTTCATCATTAACTACCTACCTTTTCTTTCCTTTTTGTTGCCATTTCTAAATCAAAGTCTTTTAAAGCTAAAGCTAGTTCTTTATATTCTAATGATTCTTCATATTCACCATTATAATAATCTAAGACATATTGGGGTATTTCTAGCCTAAATCCCTTATCCTTAATCATTTGTTGCATTTCTTCCTCTTTATATGGATGAAATATTGGTACTCCTAAAATACAAGTACCATCTTCTTTTTGAAATAATACTTTAAAATATCTTCTTATTTCATAATCTCCTTGTAAAGCATATGAACCATTTTTTAAAAATTCACTTAGTCCATACTCTTTAATAGTAATAACATCATAACTAAAATAATCTCTATTAGTTCTAAAATTTAAATACTTAGTAACTTTATTACCATTAACAAAACATATTACAAAAGGAGTACGTAAATTACATGAAAATATTCTTCCATCTTCTCTATATTGATTCTGATATGATACTAACATATCCTCTCCGGTTTCACTATTTCTCTGATGATGTACTATTAAACCAGTATATCCATCATTATTAGCTAATTCGTTACGATTTACTGTACGTAATGATTCACTTATATGGTCTCCCTCTTTCCATAATAATACTTCATCATTATCTACACCGGCACTAAATTCATCAAATTCCATATAAGGGATACTATAATCATCATTATTAACATAAAAAGAAGTATAGTAAATATATTCACCATCATTCATTAAAATAGTACAATAACCATCTACTCTATACAACCATCTTTCTTGTCCATTAAACACATATTTAAAAAACTCTCCAGATAAATCATTATTATATAAAGACATTATTTGATCTATATAAGATGGTTGTTTATTAATCTCTTCAACACTTAATTTTTCTAACTTAATCATAATACCACCAACTTTTACTGCTTATTATAAAACATATAAACATTTAATGGCAAGAAAAAAGTACTATCTACTTAAAAGTTAATAAATGTTCATTATCTTTAGCGTAAATACTACTTTTATATAAATCAGCAACCTGCTGTTTTTCAGCTAATAAATCCTTCTTACCATTATATAAACCTAATAAATAATTAGGTATCTCAACATTAAATCCTAATTCCATAATCATCTTATTAATATGTTCCCTATCATATTGTCTTCCTAAAGGAAATGAAGTTATTGTTACATAATCTCCCACTTGAAATAATACTCTATAATATTTAGAAAATTCCCTTAATAAACTAGAATTATTATCAGACCATAAAGCTCCAAGACCACAATCTTTTAAAACTGCTATATCATACTGCCATCTATTTTCATAAACATTAAAATCAAATCTATAAAAAGAATCTTTCCATCCCAGAAATTTAAGTCCTCTATCTCTTTTAGATACTTTACTCTCCATACTTAAATAATATGGCATATCTAAATGATAAGGATATATCTGCATTGAGTTACCATAAATATTATGATTATATCTAACTAAAACCCTTACATCATTCTTCTTATCATATTGCATATATTCAACAATTCCATTACTATCTATTTCAAAATCAGGCATTCTATCGTTTTTATATAAAACTAATGCTTCATGCTTATAGTCTTCAGAAATAGTATAAACATAATTATCTCCAACATTTATCTGTTTATCTCCGTTAGTAATAGAAATAACTTCATAATTTTCATTAACTATAAAAGAAGAAAAAACTATTTTGCCATTATTATCTCTACTAAATAACATAAATACTGGTCCACAAACAAACAATATCTCTTCCTTAGAATCTCTATCTACAATATAACCATCATTAAGTTCAAAACCATATGTTATTTCTGCCATATCTAATATATCTTTATACTTATTTTTTTCTTCATCATTTATTTTTCTTAAATTAAGCATAAATTCACCAACTTTTATTGCTTATTATAATAAATAGCATACCTTATATCAAGAAAAAAAGTAGAATAATCTACTTTCTATTTAATCTATATCTTTCATCGGGATCAAGAATTTTCTTTCTTAACCTTATAGCTACTGGTGTAATTTCAACTAATTCATCATCTTGAATAAACTCTAAAGCTTCTTCCAAACTGAATGTCTTAGGTCTTACTAAAGCTATAGCATCATCAGAACCAGAAGCACGTGTATTAGTTAATTGTTTATTTTTACATGGATTAACATTTAAATCATTATCTCTATTATTAATACCAATAATTTGACCAACATATACTTCTTCAGCAGGACCAATTATCATAGTACCTCTATCCTGTAAATTAAATAATGAGAATCCTAATGATTTACCTTGTTCCATAGAAACTAAAACGCCATTTTTACGTCCTACTATTTCTCCAACATAAGGTTTATAATCTTCAAAACTACGAATCATAACACCTTCACCCTTAGTGTTAGTTATAAATGCACTTCTATAACCAATTAATCCACGAGTAGGAGCACTAAATTCTAAATGAACATAATCATTTTCATCATTATTAACTACTTCTAAAGTAGCTTTTCTCTCTTGAAGATCATTAATAATTGTTCCTGAATAAACAGAAGGACAATTAACAATAACCTTTTCAAATGGTTCACATTTCTTTCCATCTATATCCTTATATAATACTTGTGGTTTAGATACACTAAGTTCATAGCCTTCTCTTCTCATATTTTCAAGTAATATAGATAAATGTAATTCACCTCTACCAGATACCTTATATCCATCTGATCCAGGCAATTCTTCAACTTCTAATCCAACATTAGTTTCAAGCTCTTTATCTAATCTATCCTTAATATGACGACTAGTTAAGAATTTGCTTGTTTTTTCTTTACCAGCAAATGGACTAGAATTAACCAAGAAATCCATACTTAGAGTTGGTCTTTCAATAATAATAGGATCCATAGGATCTACATGGTCTTTATCACATACTGTATCACCAATTGAAATATCTGCACATCCTGCAAAAGTAACAATATCTCCATAATAAGCAACATCTTTTTCAATTCTTTTTATACCTTCCTCAACAAATAACTTAGATATTCTAAAAGAACTAACACTTCCATCATTACGAGATAAAGCAACAGTCTGTCCACTTTTTATGCATCCTCTTGTTACACGTCCAATTCCTAAACGTCCAATAAATGAATCATAATCTAACGAACTAACTTGTAATTGTAAAGGATCTGTTTCACTACCTTCATAAGGTTTACATTGATTTAAAACAGTTTTAAGTAAAGGTTCAATGCTATTACTTTCTTCATCTAAAGAAAGCTTGGCAATACCTTCTCTAGCTATACCATATACTATTGGGAAATCCAATTGTTCATCAGTTGCATTTAATTCCATAAATAAATCAAAAGTCATATCTACAACTTCTTGTGGTCTAGCATCTTTCTTATCAATCTTATTAATAAATAAAATAGGTCTTAAATTTTGTTCTAAAGCCTTCTTCAAAACAAATCTTGTTTGAGGCATTGGTCCCTCTGCTGCATCAACAAGTAATATTACTGTATCAACTGTCTTCATTATACGTTCAACTTCTGATGAAAAATCAGCATGACCAGGAGTATCTACTATATTTATCTTATAATCATTATATCTTATTGCACAGTTCTTAGAATAGATTGTGATACCTCTTTCTTTTTCAATATCATCACTATCCATAACTCTTTCTACTATTTCTTCATTAGCTCTAAAAACACCATTCTGTTCCAAAAGAGCATCAACTAATGTACTCTTACCAGCATCAACGTGTGCCACTACAGCTATATTAATAATTTTATCCATATAACTCATCCCTCTTTGTTTAATAAATCCAACGTAAACTTTATCACAAAATTTCTAATTTAACAAGTTTTTCCTTACAAAAAGATGACTTTTTTGTCATCTTACTTTGTTTTTTTTGTTTTTGGCAAAACAAGTTCATCTTTTTCTGCTACTATATCTTCTTTTTTAGGCTTATCTTCAAATTGCTTTTTATACTCTTCTATATCAGAAAATCTCATATTAAATAATAAGATAAAAGCAATTACACAACATAATAATCCTAAAACATCAAAAACCCAATCACATAAATATAAGAAAGTTGAAGTAAATTTAAATTCAAATACTCTAAGTAATCCTTTAAATATTCCTTTTATTATTCCTGAAGGAATATATGCAAAACAAGATAATACTAATATACATAAAAGTATTAAAACATTAACAAATAATTCTCCAAAATCGACTTTCATTAAATATTCAGCATAAGATCTTACATTTTTACCAAAATCTTTAATAGCTTTTTTAAATTCTAATTTTTTCATACAAATCTCTCCTATTTTTTATCACTTTCTACATTATGATTATCTTTGACTATATTTGAAGGTGTTAAAGCAACACCTATTTTAGGTACAACCACTTGTTTCTTTTCGCCTTGACCACTATTATTAATAATTTTATCATTAGTTGCTTTAGTAACCACCTTACTATTATCCTCTTTATTATTTACATTAGATACTAGTTTTGGACCATGTATCTTTTCATTAGAATTTTCTTCTCTCTTAACTTCTGTTTTAACTACAGGACTAGTCTGATTAACTGGTATTGCTGGTTTACCTAGTTCTGATGCTTTAACTGGTACCATTGGTTTACCTGGTACTACTGGTTTAGATACACTTACTTGCTTAGCTACTTCTCCTTGTTTTGCAGTATTTACTTGATTAACATTCGGCTTAACTGATATCGATGATTTGCTTGGTTCTAATGTTTTAACTGGTACTTCTTGTTTAACTGGTACTACTAGTTTAGATACACCTGCTTGCTTAGCTACCTCTCCTTCTTTTACAGTATTCACTGAATTAACATTTGACTTAACTGGTACTGATGGTTTACTTTGTACCGATGTTTTAGAAGGTACAGTATGATTAACCATATTTACTTTATCTTTAACTACTTCTTTATTTAAAGCTGTAACAGGCTTAGTGGGAATCTGATGCCCACCAACATTAGTACTAGGTTTAACAGAAGCAACTTGACTTGTAACTGAATTAGATTGCTTATCCAAAGTAACTGAATTATTACTTGGTACAACCTTTTTTTCACCATTAACTGGCAAAGGATTTTGTACCTTTTGTTGACTTACATTCTTATTAACTTTATCACTCTTAACTACATTATTATCTCCTGATACACCAACACTATCTCTAGCTAAAGCAGGATTTTTAACATTACTACTTTGCGGAACAGGCCTATTAACACTAGGACTTTCACCCTTATTCGTTGCAACTGGCAAAATATTTTTATCTTTCTCCTGTACTTGTTTTATTTCTTGTACAGATATTACTTTCTTATTTACTGGAGGAATAGGCGCAGCTGGCTGTTGTACTGGCAGAACTGCCACATTACCATCCGTTTGAACAACCGGTACCGCATTTCCACTAACTATATCATTACTTGTATTAACTGGTACATTAACATTACTTTGATTAATAACATTTTGTTCTACATTACCTGCTAACTTAGAAGTAAATGCAAACTTACAGAAAGTTGTTTTAAAACTCATCTTAATATCATTTACAACAGATATATCATCGACAACCTTAGGAGTTGAATAATATCTAACAACATTAGTATGCTTAGAGTCAATAGCAATAAGAATATCAGAACAATCAACTAATAATTCAAAATCTGCCATCTCTTTAATCTGCATCTGTAAAGAAGCACCTTTAGCATAGACGTCTCCAATATCTAAAAAATAAGGAGAATATAAAACAGGTGTATTCGCTTTTAGCAAAGCTATACCAATCATCGATTTAGTTCCTTTAGTATTAGCAAGTAAATCATTTAAAGCACTAGTAACATTAATAAATTTACTATTATTTATTTCCTCAATAGTATCTAATACCAAATACATATTAATATCACTATTAAGTGTCATTTTAGTATTAATCTTCTTTAATTGAACTAAAGCATTAACCATTGAAGTCATAAAACTATCAAAAGACGAAAAATCAAATTGGGCAAATATACTATTTTTTATACTATCATTGCTTGAATCTGCTAATCTCTTCTTAACAGCATCATAAACAATAGATTTAATTTTAGAATATCCTTTTGTTTTACTAACTATACTAATTAATTTCTTAATTGGTATCTCTGCAAAATTCTCTACTTTTAATATTGCATCACATAACTTACGATATTTATGATTATTATATAAAACTAATATAGATTGTTCTACAGGACTCAAACTACTATTATATTGTACTGATAAATTAGCAGCAACTTCATTAAGCGGTAACTTAATACTTTTAATTGCCTTTAAAGAACCATTACCAGTATATTTAATTGCTAAATCATCGTAATTAGAATTTTGAATAGCTTCTCTTAAATAATCTGAAGTATTAAGAATATCTAAACGATCAAATACTGAATATTTCTTTTCTATATTATCAACTTGTTCATGTATCCATTCATCCGAAATAGAACTACTCTCACTTGCACATATCTTGTTTATCTTTCTAAACTGTCCACCTAAATCTATTCCAAATAAAGGTCTTCCTTCATCATTAAGTTTTCCCATCAACTCTAACTTTTGATTAACTATCTTTAATTCATTATGAATATCATTTTCTTCTTTTTGCGCATCATAATATTTTAAATTTAATTCTAATTGTTTACATAATTCCCATATTTCTTTTAAAAATTCACAAGCTTCTTGATAAGGAGGCAATTCTGCAATATACATATTATATTTATCTTTTAAAGCTATCTCTAAACTTTCATTAATACCACTATCTGCTATTTCTGGTAATAGCTTTAATTCTCTTTCAACTTTATTATGATTATATTCATCTACTTCTTTTTGTAAATCATAATACTTCTGTCTTAAAGAATTATTTAACTTAATAGTATTCTGCAAATATTGTAACTGACGACTTTTCATCTCATCATAAACTAATAATAAATCTCCTGATTCATATATAACTTTAGAGACATCATCCATCATATCTCTTTGCTGTTCACGTAAATCAAAGTTCTCTACTTCGTACATTTCTCCTTCAACCATTAATTTCTCATTACGTAAAAACATTACTTTAGGAGCCATTGTTTCATAATTGTCTAATATCATTCGAACATTCTTAGCAACTCCATTAGTTTTAAGCCAATCTAATTGTTTTAAAAAATCTTCAAAAGATTCTATATCTTTAAATATCTTAATTCTTTCTAGTAACCCATATTCTGCATCAATATATTGATAACATATACCTATAGAATCTTCATTTTGATACAAGTAAGGGTGTGTCGTTGTCGAACTATACCCATACTGTTTTAATAATTCTACAGCAGATTCAAAATCTAGCATATTACACCCTCCCTATTATTCAATATTATTATAACACATAAGATTTTTAAAAAACATATTTATTGATAAAACTAATGACAATGTTGTATAATAACAATAATGGAAATGAGGTCTTGTAAATGAAATTAAAAGTAACATCATATTCTTCTGAAGCATCATTAATTAATGCTATTATATTCTTTATAATAGGAGCTATTCTATATAGTAATTCAGATGCTGTACTATCTTTTGTATCAATAGCAATTGGTATTATTCTAGTAGTTATAGGTATTATTCAAATTATTTTCTATAATATGGAAAGAAAAACTGAAGAGGGCGGCAAAAAAATTCATGTAGCAAGTGCTGCAACATCTCTTCTTGTTGCCATAATCTTTATCTTTTTTCATAATATTGTAGAACAATTCATTCGTTTTATTATTGGAGCATGGATTCTATTTAGTGGTATCAAGCGTTTTATAAATAGTCTTGCTATTACGAATACTAAGAAATTTCTTCCTCTATTAATTGTATCTATCTTATTAATGATTGTTGGTATTTATACTATTATTACTCCAAATGTATTTATAAATATAGTAGGGATAATAATGATGATATATGCTGTAATAGAAGTTATTGGATATATCTTCTATACTAAAGATACAATGCAAGCTGAAGAAACAGGATCAACTACTCTAATTGTTAAAGACAATACTGATGAAATTGTAAAAGATGATAAAAAAGGAAAAACTATTAAAGATGTTAAAGAAAAAAAAGCCAAAACAACTAAAAGTAAAAAGAAAAATGATAAAAAAGAAGACTAAAAAGTCTTTTTTTATTACTCAAAATAACCAAAATTAGTAACTTTTTATATTAAATGCGTATTTTTTACGCATTTAATATTGACTTTAAAAAAACAATAATTAAAATATAGATTAAGAAAGGAAAAATTATATGAAAAATAAATATTATAAAGCTCTTGAAAAAGAAGAAGCTAGTATTAATGAAAGAAGAATGGAATTACAAAGAAAAAGGCAATTAATTGAACGTAGTGATAAGTTTGCG
The DNA here is from genome assembly GCA_002362595.1 of Caryophanales bacterium UBA3260. Next base: position 506 of record DEUO01000131.1, on the reverse strand, counting down.
GATTCAAAAACATTAGAATCTATCGTTACAATTATTAACGCTAAAGAAGATAAAGAATATGGTTTATATACATTCTCATTTACTGAAAAAGACCATACTGAAACTAGATGGCGTTCTTCTCTAGAAGGAGTACCAAATGTAAGTGGTGCTGAACTAGCAGCAACAGCTAAACCATATACAGTAACTGTAAAAGGAAAATCATTTTCAACTAAAATAATAGTAGATAAAGAATCATATGAACTATTTCAAACACTAAGTTTTTCTAAATGTTCTGATTATGAACAAAGCTTAAAATCTTACTTAAGAGGTAAAAAACATGCTGTTATTCCTGCTTCTGTTTCTTCTGAAACTTTCGATAATAACTTCGGTTATATCAAAGAATTATTAGAATGCTTAACTGAATGGCGTCTTGAAAATGGTACACTAGATATTCCTTCTACAACAATAGCTTCTATAACAAATAAAATAGTTGGTGAAGATCGAAGCCTTAAAAAAATCTCTAAATA